>JAGXSG010000032.1 GCA_018333995.1 Clostridiales bacterium
CTGGGAAGCATCTCCAGGCTCAGTCACCGATTAGCATTCGGTCGGGACGTCGCACGGTGACCCGCGAGTCCCTTCCTAGACGGCTTGAGTGTCCCTTGCAAAGCGCCATCAGGCTCCGCTTCGGTAAGTCTCCTTAGTGGCGCCGGGGCCGGTGTCGGAGACACACACCGGGCGGCGTCGCTGCTCTATTTAGGCAGCGAGTGCAAGATCATTGTTGACGCTTATTGGCGTCTTACCCCTGTTTAACGAGGCGAGGAGACCTCGACCTGCTTCTTCCCTCAGAACTATCGTGTCGAAACCAGTCGCCCCCACGGTTGAGTGGGCACGTGTTCCAGCGCTGTCAAGGTGCCCGTGGCGCGGTTGCCGTGTGACCGCTTCGTCAGTATACCCGTGTCGTGCAAGCTCCGTGCCGAAGAGGACACAACGCGGCCGCCGCGAGGACGCGTGGCGCTATCCTTTCTGACGCTCCCTCAGTTCGCGCTGCACGTCACGCTTGTGGTCGCGCTCGGCAATCGACTGCCGCTTGTCATGCAACTTCTTGCCGCGAGCCAGTCCGAGTTCGACCTTCACGAGATTGCGCGCCGAAAAGTAGATCTTGAGCGGAACGATCGTCGCGCCCTTCTCGGCAGTCTTGCCGATCAGGTAGCGGATCTCTTTCTTATGGAGCAACAGCTTGCGCACCCGGTCGGGATCGACGTTTTCCCGATTACCGTGGCTATACGCCGAGATATGCACATGGTGGAGCCACGCCTCCCCGCGCCGGATGAGCGCGAAAGCGTCGCGCAGGGTAGCCTTGTTCTGACGCAGCGACTTGACCTCAGTACCCGTGAGCTCGATGCCCGCCTCGAACGTCTCGTCGATGAAGTAGTCGTGGTACGCCTTTTTGTTTGTGGCGATGATCTTTTCGGTGCGCCCGGCCATCACTCGACCGCCCTAGGGCGTGAAATCGGTGTCCGGGTCGAGCGAGCACACAAACTCAGTGAGGATCGCTATCGCCGCCTCGACATCCGCGAGCGCGAGCACCTCTACCGGCGTGTGCATGTAGCGTAGCGGTACGCTCACAAGAGCGGTCGCTTTGCCGCCCCTGGCCAGCTGAATCGCGCTCGCGTCGGTACCGGTCGCGCGCGGCTGCCCGTCGAACTGGTGGGGCACGCCGGCACGTTCGGCCGCTTCGACGAGAAGCGCGAAAAGTCGCGGGTTGATGTTCGCGCCGCGGCTGATAATCGGGCCCTTTCCGCAGACCGCTTCACCGTGCTTGCGTTTGTCGACATCCGGGTAGTCCGTCGCGTGACCGACTTCAATCGCAATCCCTATGGTCGGATCGACGCCGTAGGCGCTCGTAACACCGCCTCGCAATCCGATTTCCTCCTGAACGGTTCCCGCAGCGACCAGGTCTACTCGCACATCACCCCGTGTTCGGACCTCACGCATGACCTCGGCACAGATGAACGCGCCCATCTTGTCGTCGAACGCACGAGACACGACCATTCCCTCGCCAAACTCCTCGAAACCAACGTCAAAGGTCACCGGGTCGCCCACCCTTACAACCTCCGTCACGCGTTCCGCGCTCATCCCGAGGTCGATGAAGAGCTTGTGGGTCTTGGCAACCTGTTTGCGCTCGTCTTCTTCGAGCAGGTGTATCGGCATCCGGCCCAAAACCCCGAGAAGCGCGCCGTCACGCGTGTGCACGCGCACCCGGCTTCCCGGCATGATCGCCTCATCGACGCCACCAATCTGCTGGAACGCGATGAACCCCTCGGCGGTGATGTAGGTGACCATGAGGCCGATCTCGTCGATATGACCGGCGAGCATGATGCTCACCCTGCGAGCATCACGCTGAGCGTCCGAACCGCGCAAGAGCGCGTGCACCGAGCCCATGACGTTGGTCGTGACCTCGTCCGCGAACTCACTCACGTACTCGCGGAAGACGCGTGCCGCTGGCTGCTCGTATCCGGATGGCGACGGCGCCTCGACAAGTTGCTTGAAGAACGCAAGGGACTCTGGACGCATAGATGATCCTCCTGGACGCATACCATATGTGGAAGGCTCAGTGTACTGCCACGGAAGCCCAGATGCCACAAGCCCTACCGGGATGAACGTGCGCGGTGTGCGCGTGTCCGCTCAGCTGTCCGCGTTCCACACCTCGGCGAATACCTCATTGCCGAGCAACCACCCCGCATCCGTAAGCCGATATCGCCGCTCACCGTCATCGACCGCTTCGACCAGCCCCGTCCCGACCATCCGCGCGAGAACCGCCGCAACGCCCGCCTCTTCGGCCAGAGAGCATTCGATCCCTTCAGCAAGGCGAAGACCGAGCATGGCGTCTTCTCGAGCGGCCTCCCTGCCGCGTAAGTACTCGATCTCTTCGGGCGCTCCGGCGGGGAACCGGACAAAGGCGACGGTGTCGGCGGCTCGTGTGAAGCGAACCCGCGCGGTATCGTGCGGCACGGCGTCAACAACCCTCCCGACACCGGCGACGAGCGGATCGGTCCACGACCGGCACGCGGCGGCGGCCAGAAACATCTCCACGGGGAGCATGCTTGATGACGAGGGTCCAATACCTATGTAGGGACGGCCGTTCCAGTAACCGACATTGTGGATGCACCGCTGGCCAGGACGCGCGTAACTCGCCACCTCGTAGCGCTCAAGACCGTGCGCCGTAAGTTCCGAGTGAGCCAGCTCCATCATCTCTGCCGCCGCGTCCGGCTCCGGAGAAACCATGTGACCAGCACGAATACGCCGCGCGAGCGGCGTGTCATCCTCAACGATCAACGGGTAGACGCTCACGTGCCCAACACCAAATCCTACTGCCCGCTTGACCGTTGACAGCCACGAAGCTTGCGACTGACCCGGAACTCCGCACATGAGATCGAGCGAGACGCGTGCACCGGTCGCCATGCACGCCCGCACCGCGCTTTCCGCCGCCGCCGCGTCGTGACAACGCCCCAGCATCTCGAGCACAGCGTCGTCGAGACTCTGGACGCCCACCGAGAACCTGTTGACGCCCGCATCCACAAGGCGTGCGATCAGGGCTGAGTCTGTCGTATCGGGATTAGTCTCGACAGTCACCTCCACGTCGCCCCGAGACTTGCACGTCCCCAGCACCGCCGTGACTAAATCGACCAGACCGTCCCCGAGCGCTGTCGGGGTGCCTCCGCCGATGTAGACCGAAAGCACGTCTTCGAGAACGGCGAGCTCGCTCCAGTGAGCCACCGCCTCACTGACAGCCCAGCCATAATGCGCGAGCAGCCCCGGCTCTTGCGCCGAAATCGCTCCCGAATGAAAGTCGCAGTAGGCACACTTGCGCACACAGAACGGCACGTGGACGTAGAGGGAGACCGGCCCGCGATCACCTCGGCGAGTGTAAGCCTTGGCCTGATCAGCGGCGCTGTTTGTCAACCGTGTCACGCGCGCCCTTTGTGCTGTGACGCTTTGGTTCGTGCCGGCGCATGGCGGCGTGAAGACGCAGGTTCGAGATCGATGCGGCCCTCAGCAACGTTCACGTCGACGAGACGCACGCGGATTCTCTCGCCGAGACGAAATCCCCGCTCGTGCTTTTCGCCGATGAGCATGAACCGCTCGGGGTCGAGGTGGTAGTAGTCGTCGTCCATCATTGAGACATGGACGAGGCCCTCCGCCGTGTTGTCGAGTTGGACAAACAAACCAAATGAGTGGACTCCTGTGATGATGCCGTCGAACTCCTCGCCGATCCGTGCCGCCATCAGCTGCGCGAGCTTGATGCGAACCGACTCGTCCTCGGCCGCCTCGGCCTCACGCTCCATCTCCGAGCAGTGCTCAGCAAGCCATTCGAGCTCTGGCGCAAGCAAGGCAGCGGGGTCGCGATCGAGCTCACCCGCCAGCTGCGCTTTGAGCAGCCGGTGGACGATGAGGTCGGGATAGCGGCGGATCGGACTCGTGAAGTGGGTGTACGCGTTGCTTGCCAGGCCAAAGTGGGAGTCCAGGTAGTTGACGTAGCGCGCACGCTGCAAAGCTCTCAGCATGAGTGCGTTGATCAGGAGCTTCTCCGGACGGTCGTGGGCGTACGCGATGATCTTTTGGAACGTCACAGGCGACGCGCCGTGCACGTCTTTGATCGGATAGTCGAACTCCTTCAGGATGACCGCAACCTGCGCGAGCGCATCCGGATCGGGATTCTCGTGGATTCTGTAGACCATCGGTGCTTCCGCCCGGGTCATGTGTCCCGCGACCACCTCGTTGGCGAGAATCATCGCCTCCTCGATCATATTGGTAGCTTCGGTCCGCTGGCGGACCCGCACCTCGACCGGGGTAACGTTGTCCTCGGCGAGGATGACCTTGGCCTCCACAGTCTCGAAATCGAGCCCTCCTCGCGCTTGACGGTTCTTACCGATCAAACGGGCGAGGCGAACGAACTCGCCGATGAGCCGCTCGCTTTCCGCGTCGGGATACGCAGCGACCCCGTCGAGCCACGACTGCACCGTGTCGTAGTCGAAGCGGCGATCCGAACGGATCACCGAAGGGGTCAGCGTGTACGCCTCGACGTGGCCACCGTTGGAAATATCCATGATGACCGAGAACGCGAGGCGGTCCTCACCGGGCTTGAGCGAGCAGATCTCGTTTGAGATTCGCTCGGGGAGCATCGGCAAGACCCGGTCGACAAGGTAGACGCTCGTCGCGCGACGGCGAGCCTCAGCGTCGAGCGCCGAGTCCCACGGCACGTAATGGGACACATCGGCGATATGAACCCCGAGACGCACCTCGCCGTCGACACGTTCTACGCTGATCGCGTCATCGAAATCGCGCGCGTCGGCAGGGTCGATCGTGATGGTGAAGATGTCGCGGAGGTCTTTTCTGCCACCTGGCGCCAGCGCAGACTCTATGTCGATTCGAGTCGCTTCCGCCTCATCGAGCGCCTCGCGGGCGAACGAGGTCGCCAGTGCGTGTCCGCGGATGATGACTTCGATGTCGATGCCGGGCTCGCCCTCACGGCCAAGAACCTCCTCGACCACGCCTTGCGCAGCGTTTCGACGGGACGGGTACGCGGTCAGCCGAGTGACGACGATGTCCCCGTCTGAGGCATCTGCTGTCTCACGAGCTGGAACGAAGACCTCGGTACGGATGCGTGGGTCGGTGGGCACCACGATGCCCAGCCGCCCGTGGCGTTCAAACCGGCCAACCACGGTCGTGTTCGCTCGTTCGATGACCTTCATAACCGCCCCCGAGGCCCCGTGCCGTCCGCGAGTCACGCCCACCTTGACTCCCACAACGTCCCGGTGCATCGCGCCGCCGACGTCGCGAGCGGCCACGTAGATGTCGCCCTCCTCGGCTTCAACGAAACCGTACCCGCGCCGATTGATGGTGATGCGGCCAATCACGAGCCCGCCACTGCGGACCTTCTTCATTCGCTTCAAACGAGCCACGCGCGCTCCTTCCGTCAACCCGACACGCTTTCTACCTTACCCGGCCTCAGCGCGTTGGGCCTGTGGTTCGTTTTGACCGTGTCGCGCTATCGATGTATGCTCCTGCTTCACCATCTGACTTGGAGAGTTTCATGCGACACAATCGACCGCTCGCCCCCTGCTTTATCGGCAGCGGAATCGTGGCGAGTCCCCGCGACATGATCCGCGTACTTGAGACGCTGGAATCTGTGTTCTTCTCCTACTCGATCGACGACGATGTGGTTGCCGAAGGCGAGGCTACCCTCGTCAAGATCATGGCGGACAGCGAATCGGCGACCATGGCCGTGAACGGGTGCCTGTTCCTGAACGTGTCGAGTTTCCGCTACCTGGAGTTCGAGACCATCGAGGACGACTTGTGCTCCGTCCGTCTCCACGGTGACGGCGCTGTGTTGCGCTTGCTCGCCGTTCGAGACGCCGAAACGCCTGGAATCACGGTCGGTCAGATGCGGCTCATCGAAGAGTCGGAGTTCGAGCTGTCCAGCTTCGTCGGCGCCGATGACGAGGAAGACGACGACTGACGCTACGCTGTTCGCTCGGTGATCGCTCGGCACGGCGCTCCGCCTCTCACACGCGCGGCACAGGTTGCGCACGACACGGCACCCTCTAGGGAAGCTGCCTCTTCGCCTCCTCGATGGCGCGTTGCAGCTGGATGTCGTTAGCCTCATCCGACTGGACCTCTGGTTCCATCTCCACCACGATGTCGGGCTCAATGCCCTCGGCGTCAATGTTCCGCCCGTGAGGGGTCAGGTAGTGGGCGATCGTGAACTTCATCGCACCGCCAAAGCTTAGTTCCTCGATCGTCTGCACACTTCCCTTGCCAAAGGTCTTCATGCCCACAATCACCGCGCGATCGTAGTCCTGAAGCGCGCCGGCGAGCACTTCGCTCGCGGACGCCGAATTCTCGTTCACAAGCAAGACGAGCGGCGCGTCTGTGATGAACCGTCCGCTCGCGTGGTGCTCATACCGGGGGCTGTCGCGCTCCTCAACGAGCACGATGGGGCCTTCCTGCACGAACAGCGACGCGACATCGACCGATGAGTCGAGCAGTCCTCCGGGATTGTCCCTGACGTCGATGATGAACGCCCGCACGCCCTCAGCTTTAAGCCCCTCGATCTCCTCGGCAAGAACATCGGCCGAGCGCTGATTGAACGTGAGGAGCCGAACGTAGCCAATCTCCCCGTCGATCACGCGCGACATGACGTTGGGAATCTCAATCATCGCCCGCTCGATGGTGAAGTATATGACCTTCTCCGCGCCCTCACGCCGCACACCGATCTTGACGGTCGTGCCTTCCTCTCCGCGTACTCGCTTGACCACCTCATCACTCGTCCAGCGTTCCCGCTTCACGCCGTCGATGCTCACGAACACGTCGTCTGCTTGGACACCGGCCTTTTCGGCGGGCGTTCCCTCAATGACCGAGACAACGAGCACTTCCCCGTCGCGCTCGGAGATGTTGACGCCGATACCGCCGAAGTCGCCCTCAGTGTGCTCGTTGAAGAACTTGAAGTGCTCCTCGTCGAAGTAGAGTGCGTATGGGTCGTCGAGTGAATCGAGGATGCCCTGGATGGCGCCGGCTGTCATCGAGGTGTCAGTGGCGGGCATCAACGCCTGGCGGCTCAGTATCCGGGCGGCTTCACTCACGTGCTGGGCCACGCTCGGCCTGGGCTCAGGAATCTTCCTGAACGCACCCTGATAACCCACTGCCTGCGAGAACACGATGCCGCCGATGAACGCGGCTGCTAGCAGAAGTAGGGCGATGACTGAAGCTCCAGCAATGGTTGCGCGATTCATGATAGTGACCGTCTCTAACGCGAGGGTGGACTAGACTCTGAGGTAGCGGCGCAAAGCGAATCCGGAACCGATGAGGCCGATCAGGATCCCGGCTCCCACGAGCACCGCAGAGAACTGCAGTATCGTCACGGCGCCGATCTCGAACGGCAAGAACGGAAGCGATTCTTGAAGGCGCGGCATGACCGCGGCACGCATGAGCAGGATTGTCCCAATGGCGAGCGCGGCGCCTATGAGGCTTTGCAATACACCTTCAAGCAGAAACGGTGCCCGAATGAATGAGTTCGACGCGCCCACCAACCTCATGATCGCGATCTCCTTGCGCCGTGCGTAGATCGCCAAGCGGATGGTGTTGTTGATGAAGATGAGGCTCACGGCGCCGAGCATCGCCACGAACACCCCACCGATGATTCGCACCATGCGCGTCAGCGCGAAGAGGCGGTCAACTATCTGCTCGCCGTACTTGAGCGACTGATCGGGCTCGTCGGGCCGGTCGCACACCTTCATGAAGAGTTCCTGTGCCTTGATGCGCGACACCATCTCTTGCACGGTGCGCGGATCCTTGAGAGTGACATCGAGGGACGCTGGCAACGGGTTGTCGCGTAGCGAGTCGATCATCGCTGGACTGCTGGCGTACTCCTCCTTGAAGCGTTCGAGCGCTTCTTCCTTCGATACGTAATCGACCGCATCGATAAGTTCATCGCTGAGCAACCACGCCTGTAGCGCCTCAACGTCTTCAGTGGCGGCGCCATCTTTGAGGAAAATCTGTATGGACACCTTGCTCTCTACGTCACGCACGATGCCGGACATTATGTATCCCGTGAGCATCGATACGCCGACAAGGAGGAGCGACAGGTAGATGGTTATGACCGCGCCCAGACTCATGACCCAGTTACGCCGGAAGTTGGTCACCGACTCCCGAATAAAGTAGCCAACGTTAATCGCCATAACCGTAGACTCCTCGATGCTGGTCGCGGACGACACTTCCGTTCTCGAGGGCGATCACGCGCTTGCGCATCGAGTCGACCATCTCCCGATCGTGGGTGGCGACAAGAACCGTCGTCCCCGTCTTGTTGATGCGGTTGAACAGACTCATGATTCCCAGCGACGTCGCCGGATCGAGGTTCCCTGTGGGCTCATCGGCAAGCAGGATCGGGGGTCTGTTGACAAACGCGCGCGCGATCGAGACGCGCTGCTGCTCGCCACCGGAAAGCTCATCAGGGTACGACCCCACCTTGTCCTCAAGCCCGACAAGCCGCAACACCTCGGGCACCTGGGTCCTGATCACGTGCCTCGACTTGCCGATGACCTCGAGCGCGAACGCCACGTTCTCATAGGAGGTCTTGTTGGGGAGCAGTTTGAAGTCCTGAAACACGCACCCGATATTGCGTCGCAGATAGGGCACCTTCCAGCTCTTGAGCTTTACGACGTCTTGCCCGGCAACGATGATCTGGCCCCTTGTGGGCAGCAGCTCACGCTGGAGCAAGCGGATAAACGTGGACTTGCCTGAACCGGAGTGTCCGACCAGGAACACGAACTCGCCCTGTTCGATTTCCACATCAACATCGTGAAGCGCAGGCCGGTCAGCGTTGTAGCTCTTGCTGACGTTGCGCATGGTAATCATAAAAGCTCCTTGCCATTCGTGTGGGCGTACGGCTCACGTCCCGACGGCACATCTTAGCAGACACGAGGCCAAGTGGGCTGGGCCGGACGGTCACTACACGAGAAGGTCACAATCACCGTCCAAAGCCTCACGGAGCACGCGCATCCAAAATCGCGCGCGCCTCAGATGCGATATCTGAACCGGTAAGCCCAAAATGGACCATCAGATCCCTCGGCTCACCCGACGTCCCAAACACATCCCGCACGCCTACTCTGCGAACGGGAACCGGTGCGCTCTCGGAAAGCAGCTCACACACCGCCGAGCCGAGCCCACCAACCACCGAGTGCTCCTCGCACGTGACCACCGCCCCCGTCTTGCGCGCGGATGCGACTATCGTGGCGGCATCGATCGGTTTGACGCTCGTAACGTCGATCACCTCCGCACTCACGCCGTCTTCGGCGAGCTGAGCGGCTGCCGCAAGCGCCTCGGCAACCATCACGCCGCACGCCGCCAGGGTGATGTCCGAACCTTCGCGCAGGACGTAGGCGCGACCGAGCTCAAGCTCGAAGCCCTCCGGATGAATGAGGGGCACCGCCGCCCTGCCGAGACGGACATAGAATGGACCGGGCGTCCGTGCCGCGAGCCTCAAGGCGGCTCGCGCGGCATGGTAGTCGGCAGGGACGAGTACGCGCATGCCAGGGAGAACCCGCATGAGGGCGATGTCTTCGAGCATCTGGTGGCTTCCGCCGTCCGGACCCACCGTGACACCTGAGTGGGTCGGTGCCAGCTTGACGTTGAGGGCCGAGTAACACACGGTGTTTCGAACCTGATCGTACGCCCGGCCGGTCGCAAAGACCGCGAACGAGCCCGTGAACACTACGTTGCCCGCTACCGCGAGACCTGAAGCGACGCCGATCATGTTTTGCTCCGCGACGCCAGCGTTATAGAACCTCTCCGGGAACGAATCGGCAAACGTCGCCGTGGTAGTCGACTTTGAGAGATCAGCCTCCACGGCGGCCACGTTGAGTCCCTCAGCCGCCAGTTCGACGAGCGTCTCCCCAAACGCCTCCCGTGTCGCCCGGCCGCTCACAGGTTCGCTCCTTTCTGAACAGCGGCGGCAGTAAGCTCCTCGATCGCCGCCTGAGCCTGCTCGGGTGTGGGCGCCCTACCGTGCCATCCAGCGTCACCCTCCATGAACGACACACCCCTGCCTTTTACTGTATGGGCGATGAGCGCACCGGGACGAACCGGATCGCGGCGAACGCGCGTGAGCGCCGTCACGATGGCGTCGATGTCGTGCCCGTCGCACTCGTCCACCTCCCAGCCAAACGCTGCGAACTTATCGGCAATCGTGCCGAGGCACATGACTTCACTACAGGCGCCATCGATCTGGAGTCCGTTGTGATCCACAATCGCGACAAGGTTGCCGAGGCGGTAGTGCGCCGCGAACATCGCGGCCTCCCAGACCTGCCCTTCCTGGCACTCCCCATCGCCGAGAAGACAGTAAACGGTACGGGCGTCTGCTGACCCGCCGCGAAGACCGAGCGCGATGCCGCATGCGACGGACAGCCCCTGCCCGAGTGATCCCGTAGATATCTCTACACCCGGAGTCTTCTTGCTGTCGGGATGACCCTGAAGCATAGAGCCGAGTGCTCGAAGCGTACCTAGATGCTCGCGCCCAAAGTAGCCCGCCTCGGCAAGCGCCGCGTAAAGCACTGGCGCCGCGTGGCCTTTCGAGAGCACGAAACGATCACGATCAGGGTCGCCAGGCTGTGCCGGGTCATGCTTTAGCAGGCCGAAGTACAACGTGGCAACGATGTCCGCCGCCGAGAGTGAACCGCCTGGATGACCCGATCCCGCAGCGGCGATCATCTCGACGATGTCGATCCGCATGCGAGTGGCGGCCGCAATCACCCGTGCACGGTCGATGGTGCGCGCACTCATTAGACTCCCATCTCTTTGAAGCCCTCACCAATCGTCTCATGCACATCGGAGATGATGAGCATCGCTCCACGATCGATGTTGTTTACGAGCTGCTTTAGCGTGTCGATCTCCTTACGAGAGACGACCACGAAGATCATCTCCCGCGGAGTGCCAGAGTACATGCCGCGGGCCGCGATCGCTGTTGCGCCCCTGCCCATCTCGTGCAAGATCGCCTCCCCGATACGCCCCGAGTGCTCCGAAATGATGAATGCCGCCTTCTCAACTGACACGCCCTCAAGGACCAAATCGATGGTCGAACCCATCACGAACACGGCGACGGCACCGTACAAGGCCAGTTCGGGGCCGAATTGGAGCGCCGCCAACATAATGACGAACGCGTCGACGGCAAGTAGCAGTTGACCCTGACCGAGAGAGATCCTGCGCGACAACAGCTGCGCGACGATATCCGTCCCGCCGGTATTGCCACCCGCCTTGAACACCATCCCTATGCCCAACCCAGTGAGGGCGCCGCCGTAGAGCGCTGCGAGCAGGTAATCACTCTTGGCGAGGTGCGGTGTGACCGGCGCGAGCAGATCGACGCACACAGACAGCACTACGATTCCGTAGATCGTCTTGGCCGCGTACCGCCAGCCGCGCACACGCAGCGCGAACACCAACAGGCCAGCGTTCATGACGAGCATCATCATCCCGATCGGAAGAGCGATACCCGATTCGAGCACAGCGTAGTGGATGACGGTGGCAAGACCTGACACCCCGCCCGCAGCGAGCTTGTTTGGAATGAGAAACGCGTTGAGCGCCCATGCCGTCAGAACCAGGCCTGCCGTCATCCACGTGTAATCGCGGACCGGCCGATGCTTGAGAACTCGCCCAGGGTGCATGCGATCGAGTGCGGGAACCACTCTACGATGCTCCAACCCGCGCTGTCGTGCGCCGCAACGCGGTCACGATCCGGACCCTGCGGCCACACGCTGCTCTCTGCCGACGCGCCATCGGTGATAGCCAACGACGAACCCGTCGAGGCTCCCATCGAGAACGGCATCGACATTGCCGGTCTCGATCTCGGTTCTGTGATCCTTCACCATCTGATACGGGTACAGCACGTAGCTGCGGATCTGGCTGCCAAAGGTGATGTCACGCTTCTCGCCGCGAAGCGTCTCGAGTTCCTCGCGACGCTTCTGCTCCTCGATCTCGTACAGACGCGATCTTAAGATCGTCATCGCTGTTTCTTTGTTCTTAGTTTGACTCTTCTCGTTTTGGCATGTGACGACGGTGCCCGTGGGGATGTGTGTTATCCGAACCGCCGAGTCGGTCGTGTTCACCGACTGCCCGCCGGGCCCGCTGGAACGGTAGACATCTACGCGGATATCCTCGTCGCGCACGTCGACCTCGATATCTTGGGGCAGTACCGGCAAGACCTCTACGCCAGCGAAAGTCGTCTGCCTTCGTTTCTTTTCGTCTGTAGGACTGATCCGCACGAGTCGATGCACACCGGCCTCCGCCGAGAACATACCGTATGCGTTGCGTCCATGTACCGTGAACACGGCACGGTCGATCCCGAGTTCCACGCCTTCCGGCGCGTCGTGTATATCGATCTTCCAGCGCTTCGACTCGGCGTACTTGAGATACATCTTGAGCAGCATCTCGCTCCAGTCTTGAGCTTCGAGGCCGCCTTGCCCAGGAGTGATCGTCACGATCGCGTCGCCGGAATCAAACTCGCCGGTGAACCACGATGAAACCTCGAGGGACACCATGTCTCGCTCGACACCGGCGATCGCCCGGTCCACCTCGGCGGCCATCTCCCGGTCACCTTCGGAGAGCGCCAGCTCGTTAGCGGCCTGCGCGTCTTCCACCGCGGCGAGAAGATCCTCGTACGTCTTGACCTCCTCGCGAAGCTCCGAGGCGCGCGCCATGACACCCTGCGCCTCGTTTTGGTCGTCCCAGAATCCAGGCTCCGCGGCGCGCGCCTCGAGTTTCACGACATCAGCGCGCTTCGCGTCGATGTTGAGGTACTCCGCCATCGTGGTGACCCGTTCCCGCAGGGTCGCAATCTCATGTGTGCGGTCCTGGATCATCTATGCGTTCGCCCCGTGGCACTTCTTGTATTTCTTTCCGCTCCCGCACGGACAAGGATCGTTACGGCCCACGTTCGCGTACGGATCCTCCTTGTCCTTGACCACCGTGGCGACCTTGGCGCCGCCTCCGGCCGCGGCGCTTGCCGCCGCTATGGCGTCCGGTGAAGGACCAGCGGGGCCCGCGGCCATCGCGGCCGCCTGTGCCGCGCCAGAGAAGATCGTCGACTCCGATGGAGCCGAGTACGAAACGTCCCTAACCGCCGAGTCATCCGCTATCTGCTCGAGCGGGCGCATCACCTGGATGCGGAAGAGAGTCCGCAGAAAGTCCTCGTTGATGCTCGCCACGAGCGCGGTGAACATGTGATAGGCCTCGTTCTTGTACTCGACGAGAGGATCACGCTGCCCCATGGCCCTCAAGCCAATGCCATCTTTGAGGTAATCCATCTCAAGGAGATGCTCCATCCAGCGTGTGTCGATGACGCGCAACATCACCTGCCGCTCGAGCTCACGCAGGTTCTCCGGACCAAGATCAACCTCTCTCGCCTGGAAGACGGCGAGCGCCTCCTCGATCAGCTCCTCGGCAAGCTCGTGGGGATTCTCGATCACACCCTTGTGGCGCAGCGCGGTGTCGACCCCGGTGAGGTCCCGGTACCACGTGGCCATCCCGTCCCACTCCCACTCCTCGGCGTACGCCGCCTCGGGGCAGTACTCGAGCACGCCGGCTAGCACGACCTCGCGCACCATCTCCTCAACCCTGCCGTGGATGTCCTTGCCGTCCAGGATCCGGTTGCGCTCCTGGTAGATCACCTCACGCTGCTTGTTCATGACGTCGTCGTATTCCAAGACGTGCTTGCGAGCAGCGAAGTTCATCGCTTCAACCTGACGCTGGGCGCTCTCAATGGCCTTACTCACGAGCCCCGCCTGTATCGGCATGTCGTCTGGAATGTCGGTCTTCTCCATGAACCGCGAGATGCGATCCATCCGGTCACCGCCAAACAGGCGCATCAGATCATCGCCGAGTGACAGGTAGAACTGCGACAACCCCGGGTCACCTTGGCGTCCTGAGCGGCCCCGAAGCTGGTTGTCGATTCGGCGGGAGTCGTGACGCTCGGTGCCGATAACCGCCAGACCGCCCGCGGCGACCACCTGGTCGTGCTCCGCGGCGGTGATCGTCTTGGCGGCGCGCAGCGCATCAGCGCGCTGCTCATCGCTCGCGTCCTCCGGCTGAACTCCTCGCTCTCGCAATACCTCATCAACTAAGTACTCGGGATTCCCGCCAAGTATGATGTCGGTTCCTCGGCCAGCCATGTTGGTGGCTATCGTGACCGAGCGGAGTCTTCCGGCCTGCGCGATGATTTGAGCCTCACGCTCATGGTGTTTCGCGTTGAGTACCTCATGCTTAATGCCTTGTTTCGCCAGAAGCCGAGAGAGGCGCTCTGAGTTCTCGATCGATATCGTGCCAACGAGACACGGTTGTCCGACACGGTTGCGCTCGGCTATCTCATCTGCGACTGCGGAGAATTTCGCCTCAACCGTGCGGTAGATCAAATCGTCGCGATCATCGCGAACCATTGGCATGTTGGTAGGCACCACCATGACCGGCAACTTGTAAATCTCACGGAACTCGGAGTCCTCGGTCACCGCGGTGCCGGTCATTCCGGCAAGCTTCTCGTACATGCGGAAGTAGTTTTGCAGCGTGATCGTCGCGAGGGTCTGGTTCTCCTCACGGACGTGCTGCTTTTCCTTTGCCTCGATGGCCTGGTGCAAGCCTTCCGAGTAACGGCGACCGTACATCAGGCGGCCAGTGAACTCGTCGACGATCATTACTTCGCCATCCTTGACGACGTAATCAACGTCCTTCTTGAAGAGAAACTGCGCCTTGAGCGCTTGCTGGAGGTGGTTGACCAGCTTGCCGCTCGGGTCATCGTAGATGTTCTCGATGCCGATGGCTTGCTCGATCTTGTTGATGCCTTCCTCAGTAGGAGCAACCGTTCGCTTGGCTTCATCAAGTTCGAAATCGACGTCAGGACGAAGCCGTGGCACCACCCGTGCAAACTGCTTGTACGTATCGGCGGACTTGGTGCCCGCGCCCGAGATGATGAGCGGCGTCCTTGCCTCGTCGATGAGAATCGAGTCGACTTCGTCGACGATGGCGAAATGGCGACCTCGCTGCACCCGGTTCTCGGGTCTGACAACCATGTTGTCACGCAGGTAATCGAAACCGAACTCCGAGTTGGTACCGTACGTGATGTCCGCCTCATACGCTGGCTTGCGCCGTGCGGGCTCCATCTGCGCCTGGATGAGACCGACCTCCATGCCGAGGAACCGGTATACTTGTCCCATCCACTCACTGTCACGTTTCGCAAGGTAATCGTTGACCGTCACGATGTGAACACCATTACCGGCTAGTGCGTTGAGGTACGCGGCGAGTGTCGCGACGAGCGTCTTACCTTCGCCCGTCTTCATCTCGGCGATCTGCCCAGAGTCGAGCACCATGCCACCGATGAGTTGTACGTCGAAGTGGCGCATGCCGAGCGAGCGGCGAGCGGCTTCCCGGCATGTGGCAAACGCTTCGGGCAAGAGTTCGTCGAGTGCGGCACCCGCGCTGACACGGGAACGAAACTCCTGCGTACGCGCGCGAATCTCCGCATCGGACAACCGCTCAAGGTCGGGTTCGAGAGCGTTAATCTGAGCGGCGACCGTCTCGAACTGTCTGAGTTGACGGCCTTCGCCCATCGTAAACAGTCTGGCGAGGATGCTAGCCATGTATACACCTTCCACATAACGTGGGATGAGACTTGGAGGGGGCCTGAAGCACACAGATTCTAGCACAGCCAGTGCCCCGTTTTGGGCAGGGCACGTGTCGAACCGGTAACACCGATGCAACCTGCACCCCGGCGCAAGGAAGAGGGGCCGACAACGCTCACGTCGGCCCCTCGATGTACACGGATCGGCTGGGCCCGCCCGACTCGGCAGGCCGACACTTGCCCTACCGATGCCCCTCAGGAGTCTCCCTCTCCTCACCGCCGGGCAACGTCGCTCAACCGCTTCGCTCCGCTCTGGAGAGCCGAGCAACCCCCTCGATCCGCTGTCCGCAAGGCGCGCGCCCTGCGTCCGAAACCACCGTATCAGGGGAGTCTTACCCAGGTCTTACCGAAACTCGCCTTCCGTGGCGCAGTCCTCCATTGACAACACTTGCTCATAGAGCCGGACCGTCTCGGCGGATGGGTCGAGACCCAGATCCTCAACGAGCCTCGATCGGCACGAGAAGTACGTCTCTACCGCGGCGGACCGCTGTCCAGCCGCGATCTGCAACCGCAGGATCGCCTGGTAGAGGTCTTCCCTCCATGGATCAGCGCCTATCGCCTTTCGAAGCAGACGCGATGCTCCTGCGGAGTCTCCTTTGGCGGCGAGCATATCGCCGGCGGCAAGCATCGCGTCGCCGAAATCATGACGGTATCGATCGCGGTCCTCGACGAACCACTCTTCGTAAATGTCGCCAGGCAAGAGCTCGCCCCGGTATATCTCGGCGAGACGCTCAAACGCCGACACCGCCCCCTCCACATCACCGTCACCCCTGGCTTTGCGTGCCTCGCGATACAACTCGTCGAACTCCTGGGTGTCGGAGCGGACGAGATCCGGATTCGACCGGCACACGCCCCCTGTGCTGCTCATATACGGGCACGGCGTGCTCTTGCCGAGCCCCGGTGAGAGCACCGCCTTCATCGAACTCCAGATGACGTAGAAGTTGTTGCGCGAGCTCGTCTCGTCCATCTCAGGCCACAGGTGCTCATAGAGTTGCTCACGCGGTGTCTCTCGGCCTTCTTTCAATACCAGGGTCGCGAACAGCAAGCGGGCTTTACGCTTCGCCCACTCACGCTCAGAAACACGGCGGGATCCAACGGTCAGCTCGAAACCGCCGAAGAGGCGTACCCTGCAGATCGGAGCGGTGGCGAGTGCCTCGATCCGGGCCTGGCTTTCTCCATCTCCAAGAACCCGCCTCGCGAGAACGCGCCACGCGTCCTCTTCCAGGTGCTCCCTCGCTGCCGAAAGCGAATCCTCAATATGGTGCCCGACCAGCATTTTCAACATGTGCGCCGGGATTCGATCGGGCCCCAGAACAGAAGCGATCATGCCCAGGAGATGCGGAAACGATCGCGCGTACATCCCAACAAGCCAGTTGGCGTTACCGGACAGGAGATAGTCTTTTTGCCTAGAGACGCAAACCAACGCTTCGTCCATCATGCCTTTGCGACGGGCAATCTCAGCGAGGACAAGTTCCGCTCGCAGCAGGTGCTGCGCGCCACGCTCTTGAGTGCATATCTCCCTTGTCCGCACTGTACGAGCCTCAGCCTCTACCAGATCGTCAATGCACAGAAGGCACGCCGCCAACTCCGTATCCACGAAACACCGAAGATAGGGGGATTCCGATGTGACGTCGCGCTCAAGCGAACGTTCGATCTCGACAACCGCCTCGGATACTCTGTCCTGCGCCCTCAACATCATCACGCGCTGAAGACGCACGAGCACCTCGGCGACGCGATCACCCGCAGCCGCAAGCCGAGCGGCGGATTGCGCACTGAACTCCAGGTAGCGGCTTTCGCCGGTCAACCCGAACTGGATGGTTCCCATGGCTGCGCTATACGTCGCGTGACACAGATCGAGTCCGCAATCACGGGTGATTTCCAGAGCTTCATTAATCACTTCGAGAGCGTACTCGGCGCTTCCCGTCTCTGCGAGCATTGTTGCGTAGTTGCCAACAATCATCGCCCGGAGTCCAGTCGATACTCCCGAGAGCGCATAGGCCTGCTGCAGGTGCACTCTCGCCTCGAAGATATTGCCCATAAGGAAACTCGCCGTGCCGATTTGCGAGAGCAGCCGGGCGGTGGTCTCGGGGCACGAGGCCATATCGTCTAAGCGCTCCCTCGCGCGAGTCAACGCCGCAGTGTAGGCGCTCTCATCAAGCAGCAACGCGCTGAAGGTGGTCATGAACGCGACCGCTGTCGCCTCAAGCTCGCGTGATACCGCCGTCTCTGGCAGTGATAGCAGCTTCTCGAATGTCTCGGCTGCTCGCAGAGGCGAGCTATCATCCATGTAGTTTCGCGCAATCAGCATCAAGGCCTGGGCGCTTGCCTGCAGGTCGCCTTCGCACTCAGCGATACCTTGGGCAGCGGTCGCTTTGACAAGACTTGCCTGCCGGTCATACGTGTCCAAGTCGATCTCGGCAGAGAGCAAGAGAAGGCTTGGCCTGGTGACGAGCAGCTCCATCGAAATTGCGTCAAGTGCGGCCTTGAGAGGCAAACGAAGACCATTTCTGACCATCGCCGAACCATTGACCTCAAGCCAGTCGAGACAACGCTCAGTACTCTGATCCAAAAAGAGCAGCTCGATCACCCTGTCGAAATCTCCGCGAGCTTCGAGCAGTGAAACGCATCCGTCGCGAATACGAGCATCCGTGACGGAGTTCAGCAGTGACCTGAACCGTCTTGATCCAAAGACCTCCTGTGCTAAAGCATGTGCCGTCAGTACAAACGAGCCACCCAGCCCCGTTGCGACAACGGTGACAAGCGGGATTCGATCCGATATCGCTTCAGCGCACCCCAGATCGAGTTCGAGACCCAACTTCTTCGACTCCGCGGAAGAAAGATTTCCCATCAGGGCAAGGGCGTACAAAAGTTCATGCGTCGAAGCACCCGATTGGTGATCAGCGAGGCGAAGCAGTAAAGCGCTGAGATCAGTATCTCCGCGAGGGCGCCCAACCGAACCTAACGCCAACCGTTTAGCAAGGACCGAGAGGAGCGCCACGTGGCCCATGCCCTGCCTGGCGACTTGCTCCAACTGGGCGTCGTGCTCATCTGAGCCGACGAGCAGTCCGACTAGCGCCATCGACTCTTCTTGCGTCATTCGTAGATCGGCGATCCCAACCTCAAAAAACCCGGAGCCCAGTCCAGACCCGCCTTCCCCTGACATCCTGTCATCCCCCCTGGATGTCACGAGCAACACCGAGTCCTCGCTTTCCTGCTCAACAAGGTGCAAGAGAAGAGATATCTCGGCACCGGCACCCGCAAGGCATAGGTCATCGAGAACGAAGCATGTGTTTTGAGAAATCCACCCGTGACGGAACGCGTCACGCAATATGACAAGCAGATCACTTGCAGGGGACTGCATCGGAGGAAGAGCGAACTTTGCCGGGAACCGGCTCTTGGAGTGGTCTATCGTCGCGGAGATCAACTGGGATAGCACGGCGCCGCCGGTGAGAGCGCGAGAGCCGCACGACACCCATATCACCGCATCAAACTCATTCATGTGTGCGTACTGGGCGGCCAGGTACGTCTTCCCGTAGCCCGATGGCGCACAGACAAATATGCCGCTCGGCTGCAACCTCTCAAACGCGTCAATCAACCTCCGGCGAGGCAACCAGGGGCCAAATCGAGGAGCGCCCTCGAATCGGCCCAGTCTCGAAGTCGTCATGAATCCTCCGAATTTCCTAGGCCTCCTGAGGGGCACGCTGACACAGTATCAGTCTAAGTGCATAGCTGATAGCCTTTGCTCGAAAGTTTTTGCACGACGGACCCTCTTGATCAGGATTATATGCTCACTGACCCTGCGCGCGCATCCCTGTTCGTGAAAATCTTCCAAAACGCCCGGAGGCGCCGCTCATCTCAAGAATCACGCTGACCACTCCAACCATGAGAAGCACGTCACCAAGACTCACCACCGTGCGCATCAGGGCAGGTCCGGGAATCGGCAGCACGTCCGCAAGCACCGTAAGCACACTGCCAGCATCGGCGGGATGGTACATCGGGTTGACTGTCGAGAACAGCTCCCCCGAATCGTAGACGCCGAGGTAGCCAAGTGCGGCCACCGATACAGGCATGCCTCCGTTTAAGAGGATCACGGCCGCGTTGCACATAACACCGAGCCCGACAAGCCAAAATCCAAAGACCCTGCGGTTAGCAAACGAGACGGCAATCACAATCAACCCACCGAGCACCCAG
The DNA here is from genome assembly GCA_018333995.1 of Clostridiales bacterium. Taxonomy (NCBI): domain Bacteria; kingdom Bacillati; phylum Bacillota; class Clostridia; order Eubacteriales; species Clostridiales bacterium. Next base: position 19,844 of record JAGXSG010000032.1, read on the forward strand.
GTGAGCGCGGCCACAAAGGGGGATTCCGGTGACAGTCTTGGACCCAGCACCTGTACCCCTACACCCACAGGTAGCCAGACTTCATGCTGAAGGCGCGCTGATCGTAGCGAGCTGAAACTGCCCCCGAGCGCCACAACAGCGAGCAGGGCAAAAATTACCGCAACGGCAAGTATCACAGCACTGCGACTTTCGCTATCGCCCGCGTGAAAGCAGCGTCAGCCCTCTTGCGCTCCCCGTGACTCATCATGTTTCCGATGCGCAACGTCGCGCTGAGCTCATAGCCCTGTTCGTGAGCGAATGCCCGTGAGACCAGGTACGCGGAGACCAGATCGCCTGCACTATGCTCCTCGAACCCTGACTCATCGCGCACCAGTCCCAAAATCGGCTGAACCGGCTCCAGAAACTCAACTTCAGACAGTGGTGTTGCGGCAAGACTCTCGCTCCCCGGTTCCCTGCGATGAAACGACAGTCCGTAGTGAAGGAGCAATGCGGCGTAGCTCATCTGCTCAACACGCTTGCCAACCCAACCATACTCTCCCGCCGCGATTCGCGCGAGCCTGGCTGTGCGCTCGCCCTGACCTCGCTGTTCCGGACTTTGAATCTCCATGGCGCTGATAAGCGTCTCGATAGTCGTCTGGTATGACCTCCTCACATCCAGAAGGAGTGCGAACGACTGCCGCATAGCCGCTACCAAGAAGAGTGTCACAACGAGGGCCCAGGCGCCCATCTGGTCGTATATGAGCACGGTGAGCACTGCGACGGACACGCCGGCCACGAGAATCAAGCCCTGTAGGGCGATGTTGCTTCGTAGCGCACGCAATAACGAGTCGCCTCGTACGATCACATGCTCAAGCTGGCCCACAAGCAACTGAACCGTGACAAATACGGCTCCAAGCCCTGCGACTTCAACGTATGGACCGGGCAGGGAGAGAGGTGACGAGGACAGCATCCGGATCATGACGGTCGCCGCGATGATCGCCGCGGCCCGCTTGGCAAGTACATGGATCAGCTCCCCAAGACCGGCCCGGCCACTTCGCACCGCCGACGCGACACATCGAGATAACACAACGATGGCTAGAGTTGCCATCGGTCCGAACAAGTACAGTGACGCGATAACCAACGGAGTGTCGACGTCGACGCTCCCGCCATGCGGCAAGTACACGTCAAACAAGTTCAACACCGTTATCACTAGCAGGAATTGAAGGACTCCCTGCCAATCCTGATGGAGCGCCCACGGTTCCACCGACAGCACCGTCGTCACAGGCAGGGCGAGAAAGATCACCGCGACTTGCGCTACCCTCACCACTGCGGTTCTAAGCTTTGCGGACCTCACGATGAAACCTCCGGCCGTACCGATGACCAGCTCGTGAGGAAGTGCTCCACGACGAGCGGGTCATACTGACTCCCTGCGCACCGCGTCAGCTCAGCCAGGGCCTCTTCGATCGACATAGCGGCACGGTATGCCCTTGACGACGTCATCGCGTCGAAACTATCGGCAACCGCGAGAATTCTTGCCTCTAGCGGAATCTCCAAACCAGAGAGTCCAGCGCAGTAGCCCTGACCGTCATAGCGCTCGTGATGATAGCGGATGGCCGGAACGAGATCGGCGAATCCGTGAACGTTGTCAACCAGATCCGCGCCGACCACGGGATGCTGTCTGACGAGATCGAACTCCGCAGTCGTCAGACGGCCGGGTTTTGACAGAATCTCGTTCGGTATTCCTACTTTGCCGAGATCGTGGAGTTGTGCGGCAAGCTCAAGCTGCTCCGCACGCTTATCAGACAATCCAAGTGACTTGGCGATCGCGGATGAGTATTGTGCGACCCGTTCTGAATGGCCGGCCGTATACGGGTCCTTGGCTTCAAGAGCGGCAACTAGTGATCGTACGGTGTCAAGGTAGGATCGCTTCAGCGCGGCGTATCTCTCGTATACCTGACGTGAGACAAGAAGGGGGAACAAGAACAGCGCGAGACCGGCCACGTGCACCGCCATGACCTGTGCTATCGACACGCCCACTACCGTCAGTGACAACTGCATGGGAAACAACGCGCCCATATGCCGATCCCACACTGAAGACAGTGATGAACCGCTCCTGATCGTATATCCCAACACCACCAAGAACGCATTCGCCACCGAGGCAAAGACACCTAGCGCGAAGAGCGGCAGTATGACTTCTGGAAAGTCACCTGATGCGAACGGCTGGGCGCCGTGCGGTTCGCTCCACAGGGGCCTGCCGCCGACCACAAGATAGAGCCACCCGGATCCTACATGAGCCAGCACAACCTGTCCGGTATTGAACGCTACTACAAGGGGTGATGTGCGTTGCCTGACGTCGTCAAGATTCGCAGCTGAGCAAAGGGCCACCAGACCTGCCGCGGATGGCCCCAGCATGACGTTAGCGGCAACTGACAACGGAAACGCGAGTGACGCCACCAGTCCGCGTGACAACACCAACGCGGCATTCTCGGCAAGGACAGCGGCGGCTGCGAGCAGCAGAAGGGACGAGTGCCACGGCAATGGCATCAGGAACAGGGACACGGCGAAGCAGGCGACACCTAGAGCGGCCACCGCGATCGAATACCGCCTGAACAGGCGAAGGGCACGCTCACTCATGAGCAATGCCCTTCGCCAACTCAACTGACTGCGCGTAGAAACAGACCGTGATGACTAGCGAAGCCTGAAGTTCGCGCCGCCGGCAATGAGTATCATCGAGAGGGAGCTCAGGAGAATGATGATGCGCTTCATTGTAAGAAGACCTTTCTCGTTGAGGAAAACCGGTCTTCTGCCATCCCGCTGGTGATGGAAGAACGCTGTCCGCTCCGCTCGGGTCTTCGCGTACAGTGTTCGTGTCGGCGGTCAAGACGTCAGTCCTGTCGCAGCTATGCCGTTGTCAAAAAGCCCATTCGCCGATTGATCGCGTCAAGGGTTGCCCTGACGATCGAATCCTTCTCGTTCTGCCGCACCATTGCCGACCCCGTAAACGACTGCTCACCGAGTGGGGAGACAATCGTCACGCACGATACGGCCACTTCTTCGCGACCGAGCCGGATGATGGCGACATCTTCGAGGGCGAATGTATGACTTCCGTTTGTGACCATACTCACCGCATTGAGCGTCGCCTGTGCGATGATCCGCTGCCTGCCCGTCTGGCTCGACGGCGCTGACGCGCGACCGTCATACAGCTCTCCCCCAACTTCAAGCGTCACGGCGGCGTCAGAGTAAAGACCACTAACCGATGCGTTTATCGCGTGTATCCGTGGCCGCGCGCCTTGCTCGTCGCGACCGGGCACCGGCGCCTCATCAGAAGCGGCCGACGTGTCACCGCCCAGTTGAGCGATCGAGATCTTCTTGTGGTCAACCGCGATGTTGAACCCTGCCATCAGGGTAGATTCGATGTCGCGCACGAGCTGTTTGGGCGACTTCAGAGTCGTCGAAAGCACGTGTATCTCGAGGATTCCTCCATCTGGAGATGCGACGACCCTGGCCGCAGTCACCTCGGCGATCTGGCCGAGCGAGGATTCAATCTCCTCTACTGCGAAGTCCGCTATCCGCTGACCCACGTGCCGCCCCTTGCTTCGAAGTAATGTTTGCGTCTAGCGTCGGCGTGAGCATGACCCTCGGAGGTCAGCACCTACTGTATGTCTGGTGAAATCACCCTGTCAACACGAAACGCTCAAGTACGCTGCGGAACTCCTATCCAACTCGTGGCTCGATAAGGCCGTAGTCACCATCATGACGCCGGTACAATACGTTGACCGTGTCAGTCTCGGCGGATGTGAAAACGAAGAAGTCGTGGCCGAGCAGTTCGAGCTGCAGCATCGCCTCTTCGGGGGTCATGGGCTTGATCTCGAGAACTTTGCTCTTGACGATCGCGGGCTCTGGCTGTTCATCGGCGAGCGAAGCCGCCTCCGGCATCGGTGGCATCGGTGCCTTCGCCGAGTGACGATCCTTCATCTTGCCCTTGTACTTGCGAAACTGCCTCTCAAGCTTTTCTGAGACGAGATCGATTGCCGCATACATGTCCGGCGCGGCCTCCCTCGCCCGGATGATAGGCCCCTTTGTCCAGACGGTGACTTCCGCGACCTGACTCTTCTCTATCGACGGGTTCTTCTCGACGAAAAGCTCAACCTCGGTGGTCATATGATCACCGTCAAGGATCTTGCTGACCCGGCCAATCTTCTCCTCGGCATAGGTATGAATCGCGTCAGTGACCGCCATGCGACGACCTTTGATGATGAGTTTCATAGTGAACCTCCTTGTTGGTCGGACTACTCTGAAGATACCCATGCCCGCGTCCGTCCGGGCACCGGCAATGGCCGTCCGTGAGATGCTACGGGATGCTAGCGGGCGATGCTACCTGATATGGCCGAGGAAGTCTTTTGTCCGCTCGTGCACGGGTTTGTCGAAGACCTCATCCGGCGTCCCCTGCTCGACGATGAGACCCTCATCCATGAAGATGACGCGGTCCGCGACGTCGCGGGCGAAGCCCATCTCGTGCGTGACAACCATCATGGTCATCCCGCCCCGCGCGAGCGCCTTCATAACCTCGAGCACCTCGCGCACCAGCTCGGGATCGAGGGCCGAAGTCACCTCGTCAAAGAGCATCACGTGAGGGTCCATCGCGAGCGCCCGCGCAATCGCGACTCGCTGCTGCTGGCCACCGGAGAGCTGGATGGGATAATAGTCGATTTTGTCAGCAAGGCCTACGCGCTCGAGTTGCTCGACTGCGGCACAAGCCGCCTCATTCGCCGTGAGACGAAGCACCTTGCGCAGCGCTACCATGACGTTCCCCTTGGCTGTCAAATGAGGGAACAGGTTGAACGATTGAAACACCATGCCGACCCGCTCACGCACGCGGTTGATGTTGGTCCCTGGTGCGTTCACCATGACGTCCTCGAACCAAACCTCACCCGCCGTCGGCTCCTCAAGTCTGTTCACGCATCTGAGAAGCGTAGATTTCCCTGATCCTGACGGCCCAAGGATGACGACGACCTCGCCTTTCGCTACCTCAAGATCCACGCCTCGCAACACCTCCAGATCCCCGAACGCCTTCTGAAGGTTCTTGATTCGAAGAATCGGCTCCGCCGCATCGACACGTGCCGCACCGGTGGCATGCTGTGAACTCGGTCCGCTCGCGGTCACTGCTTCACCTCACACCCTTCCTGTAACGCCCTGCACGGTCTCTATACGTGGAGGAACATCATCCTGATCGTCACTATCAGAGTTTGTCGCTGGCCTCGGTGCTCCACCTCGGCCTTCAGAAGCTGCAAGTCTCTCCTCCATCTTGGCGACTATTCGGCCAAGCGGGATCGTAAGCGCCAGGTAGAAAAACGCCGCAAGAACATACGCTGAAGGGTTGAACCTGGCTGCGGCGACCTCGCGAGCACGGAGGACGACTTCTGGAATACCAACGGCTGCGAGGAGCGCCGTGTCCTTAAACAGCAAGATGAACTCGGACATCATGGTGGGCAGAATGCGTCGCACCGTCTGAGGGATGATGATGAAGAACATCGCCTGGAGTGCCGTCATACCAAGAGAGCGAGCCGCCTCCATCTGCCCACGGGGAATCGACTCTATGCCCGCGCGGAATATCTCGCACATATACGCTGCCGAATTTGCGCTCAAGACAAGGAAACCCCTTAGGTACAACGACCAAGAGATTCCAAGGATCGCAGCCTCGTTCATCCATGGATTCGCCTGGATCATGCTTTTCCAGAAGGGAAAAAGCGGTAGGCCAAAGAACACGAGGAGTATCTGAAGGAAGAGCGGCGTTCCCCGTATCACGTCCACGTAGAACGTCACCGGCCATCGAGCAAGACGCCTGGGTGACATCTTCAGGAGCGCGAGAAGCAAGCCTATCGGCATGCCCAGGACAAAAGCGCCGAAACCGAAGAGCAGTGCCACCGGGAACGCTTGCAGCAAGACGGGAAATGCCTCTGCCATGATCGCCGGCGACAAGAATAGATGAGTTACGGGATTCGACTCCCACCACTCAAGCAAACCCTCCACAATCGCGCTCCTTGGTCACGAGACAGAAAAATGGGGCCGACGGCAGGTCGTCGGCCCCACTCTACCGCACCATCTTGGCCTAGTCGCCCTTGACTACTGCGAGCGACTGGTTCGAATTGATATAGGGGTCAGAGAAATCGACGGACTGCGCGCGCTTCTCGGTGATGGTCATCGCGGAAGCGACCATGTCAAACGAGGTTCCAGCCTGCAGGTCGGTGATCAGAGCATCGAACTTGTATGTCAGGAACTCGACCTCGAAGCCGAGCTTCTCGCCGATTGCATTCATCATGTCGACATCGAAGCCCACGATCTCCCCACCCTCGACGAACTCGAAGGGCGGATAAGCAGTGTCCGAGCCGACGATGATCTTGCCCGGGGTAAGCGTCACGATGTCCGCGTCGTCCGGCCTGTCACCGTCATACGCACCCTCGGGGATCGACATCGGGGGTGCACCGAACCACTTCTCGTAGATCTCGGTGTACGTGCCGTCCGCAATCACCTCGGCGAGCGCCCAGTTGACTGCGTCGCGCAGGCCGGTGTTCTGCTGGTTGAATGCAAAACCGTACTGCTCTCCGGTCTCGATCTCCTCGACGACGTGGACGCCGCGCGTCTCGTCAGCGACGATCTCCTGAGAAATCGGCAGATCATTGATGACGCCAACGACGTCGCCGGCCTGAAGCGCCGCGAATGCGGCAAGGATATCATCGTACGGGACTACTTCGACGCCTTTGGGCTCAAGATTCTCCTTCGACCAGATCTCTCCAGTCGTACCCGACTGCACACCGATCTTGTCTCCCTCGCCGAGGTCGGCAACGCTCGCGATGACTCGCGTCTCCCCGCCTGCATCGCCGCAACCGGCAAGACCCATGACACCGACAGCCAACGTCAGTGCGAGTGCCAGAAGAAGCGGTTTCCTAACTCTGTACATCATTCCTCCTTGAATTCAACGGTCGCACCCCCGACAACGAGGGCACCCCTATGAACTACCGGCTACACACGATACACGAAATGTGTCTTGTTGTGAAAAGCCTGTTACTCCATTCAGCATCGTGCGTATTCTATGCATCTTCCTCATGTGTGGCCTCAAGTTCCGGAAGGTCGCCGACCCACTTCGCCCTGATCGTATCGAGCACGCCGCCCGTCGCAAGTCCGTCGAGAACCCCGCGCAACGCCGTTGACAACTCCTTGGCGTCCAAGGGCACAGCGATGCCAATCTGCGCGGGCGCGGCAAACTGGGAGTGGAACACGATGCCTTCGAAGTCCCGTGCAATGTACGAGCACGTGAAAGCGTCGCCCGCAACCACGTCGGCCTCGCCCGCTGAGACCGCCTCGAACGCTTCCCGGAGGGTGGGAAACGCCGTCACCCGATCCTCTCCGTAGTCATACACAAACTCCCAGTACGCCGCCGAGCCTTCCTGAACCGCAACTCTGAGCGTCCCAAGCCGCGCGGGCGTGACGGTCTCTTCTGCCGACGCGAACAGCGCGGGACCTGTAGTTGCGTAGAACCCCGCGAAGGACATGTCGAGCACAACCTGCTCGTCAAGCGGGACAGACATCACCGCATCGACCGTGCCGGCCTCAAACGCAGCGGCCGCACCGGCGGAATCAACCTCGACAATCTCCAGCTCAAGGCCCAGTTCACCGGCTATCGCCGAGGCGACATCGACGTCAAGTCCTGCCTCGCGGCCATCGTCAAGCCCCCCGAACGGCGGGTGGCGAAGATCGATTCCTACACGCAGCACGCCGGCCTCGCCGATAACTGGCGGAGCAAGCAGTGGTTCGACGCCAGGTTCGGGCGCTTCTTTCGAACCGCAACCAGACACTCCGAAGAGCAGGAGCACGATCAGAGCCGCCCACACGATCCGCACGCGCAACATCCGTCCCTCCAGTTCAACATCGATGCTTTCACTCGGCTGACCTGGTCTTTGACCCCACACCCGCGTACTGGAGCGGTCGCTTGATGTCATCTCACTACTAGCCCTCTCGCCCGAGAAAGCAAGGCGGTACGGCTTACCCCTAAGGCGCGCCATGCTCGTCCGGAAGCTTGGCTTCCGGCTTACGTGGGTCCTTTCGGCCGCGCCTACCTTGGACTAAGGCGCTTGCGCGCCCGCAACCACAGACCCGAGTGAAAGCAGGCGTATTCTACCACGCGCGAGCGACGGCGCCGACGCGTACCTCATCAGCACCGGCGGCAAGAAGCGCTCCTGCCGCGGTGTCGAGCGTTGCGCCTGTGGTCATCACGTCGTCGACTAGAAGCACCTTCGCGGGCACGTGCACGCCTGGCATAACCGTGAACGCGCCCGCCACGTTCTGCGCGCGCTCAACCCTGCCGAGCCGACGTTGATCACGTGCGGGTCGTACACTGAGCGCCCGAATGGCAACGGTATCCAGTTCGCGGGCCACTCTCTCGGCCAGCATGTACGTGTGATCGAAACCACGCGTCCTGAGAGCGTGCGGTGACGCCGGTACCGGCACTACCGCATCGGGCCATCCACTCCAGACCGAAAGGTCTGCCGCAAGCGCCTCTCCCAGTACCCGCCCGAGCCTTCGCTCACCCGCGTCCTTGTACAGTGTCATGCAGCGCGCAAGAGGATGCTCAAGCGAGCCGAAGCACACGGACGCCGAGAAGGCCAGCTCTCTGTGCCAGCACTCGGTGCACACGAGGTGTCCGAACGGGGCTCCGCACCGGACGCACGCGCTTGCGCGCTCAATTTGCGGAAGCGCCGCGTGGCACGAACCGCACAGCACCTGGCCGGGCATGTCGCACCCGGCACACCGGGTGGGGCAGAGAAGCTCGAGCAAACCTTCCAGCAAGCCCACAGACGCCCACTCCTTCTCAGCGGGCGCGACATCAATACATGAGCACCTGCATAAGCGGGATACTCACCACCGACGCGACGGTGGTAGCGACGACCGCCGACGCGAGGAACCCGGTGTCGAGCCCGAAACGCGTCCCGAACACGATCGACAACATCATGACCGGCATCCCCGCTTGGAGAACCGCCAACCGGAGCGCATCTACATCGCCAAGCAGGAACGATCCCGCAGCGAACGCGATCAACGGAGAAAACACCAGTTTCACCACTGCAAGACAAACAAGCGCGCGCTTGTGCTCGGTAAGTCGCCTGAGCCGTAGCGTGAGACCGACCGAGATCATGATGAGCGGCACGACCAGAGTAGCAAGAGCGTCTATCCCAGAACTGACCGCACTCGGAATCTCCACTGAACGCAGCGCGAGCGCAGCCGCCAGTGCGATGACCCCCGGGAAAGTGAGCACCTCGCGCAAGGGGTTGGGAGGCGGACCGTCCTGTGCGCCGAAGCGAGATGCGACGTACACACCGACGGTCAGAAGCGCCCCAACCGTGCCAAAGATATCGTAGAAGATCGCTCGGACGAGACCTGTCTCTCCTAAGAGCGCCTGCGCGACCGGATAGCCGATGTAGCCCGTGTTGCCAAGACCGGCGAACACGATCAAACCGCCCGCTATCCTCCCCGGTAGGCGCAGTAACCGCGAAAGCACGAACGCGACGAGCGCCGATGCGGCAAACGCCGTCCACGCGACAAGAGCGATAGCCGGAAGCTCGGGACCCAGCTTGGCGCCGTGAATCGAACTGAACACCAGAGCGGGTAGACCCGCGTAGACGATGACCGCGTGGATGGGGCGCGCGTCGGAACTCGTGAGCACTCCGGCCACGCGGAGTGCCCATCCAACCGCCACCAGGCCGAGCAGCGTCGCGATGATTCGCGCAAGCTCGACCGCGTCCATCTGCCGCGCCTATCCCCGGCGGATCTCGTTGAGCGCGCCCGCTCCGGCGCACGCTTCGACAAGCGACGCAGCGAACTCCGGCCGAGCCACCCCGCACTCGGTGATGATAGCGGTCACATACGACGCGGGGGTAACGTCGAACGCCGGATTGTACACTGGCACCTCCGGGGGCGCCATCCTGAACCAGCCATCAAAGTGGTACGCACCGCCCTTGCGTGATATCTGCATCTGGTGGCCTCGCGCAATCGGCAGATCGTACGCACCGTGCTCGGTGAGCGAATCGAACGCGGCTGCGGCGATAGGGGACTCGGCGGTAAAAGTCCCCGAGACCGTAAACCCCGTCACCTCGCGCTCATCACGCTCTTCGATGACGATTCCGTCGCCGCTCGCGAGCGTGAGATCGACAGTTGACGTGGGAGCCGCCACGTAAAACGGGATACCATGCTCTTTGGCAAGCACCGCAAGTCCGTACGTTCCGATCTTGTTTGCGACGTCACCGTTTGCGGCTATGCGATCAGCCCCGACGATGACAGCGTCAACGGCCCCGGCCCGCATGACATGGGCGGCCATGCTGTCGGTGATGAGTGTGTGCGGAATGCCGGCGACACGAAGCTCCCACGCCGTGAGACGCGCACCTTGAAGCACGGGACGGGTCTCGTCGACCCATACACCTGCGACCTTGCCCTGCTCGGCGGCGGTGAAGATCACGCCGAGCGCGGTGCCAAAGTAAGCGGTGGCAAGCGAGCCAGCGTTGCAGTGCGTCAAGATGCGCGAACCGGGCGTGATCAGCTCGGCGCCGTTCAAGCCGATGGCGCGGTTGCGCGCCTCGTCTTCCGACTGCATCGCAAGCGCTTCGGTCACGAGAAGATCCTTGAGCGCATCGAGTGGTAAATCCGCGTTGTCGTGAGCGGCCGCCCTCATCCGCTCCGCGCCCCAGAAAAGATTGACCGCGGTGGGCCGCGTCGCGGTGATCTCGGCGGCCACCTGATCGAGGGCGGCAAGAAACTCGTCTGCCGTCTCAAGGTGGTCTGATTCGGTCACGATCCAAAGCGCGATCCCGAGAGCGGCGGCGACACCAAGCGCGGGCGCCCCGCGCACCGCAAGCGAGCGGATGGCCGTGCACACGCCTTCATAGCGGTTGCACACGAGCACATCACCCACGAGCGGCAGGCGCGTCTGGTCGACGAGCCTGACCGTGCCGTCCTCCCACCAGATGGTGCGGGGCATGTTGTCGAGGTTAGCCATATCAGACGGTGCCTTCCTGCCACGAGGCAAGGTATCGCTCCTGCTCAGCGGTGAGAGTGTCGATCACGATCCCCATCGTCGCCAGTTTGAGCGCAGCGATCCTCTCGTCGATGTCGCGCGGAACCGGGTGAACGCCGGGCTCAAACGAGGCGGCGTTTCTAGCCATGTACTCCGCGGAAAGCGCCTGGTTCGCAAAGCTCATGTCCATGACGCTCGCCGGATGACCTTCGGCGCACGCGAGGTTAACGAGCCGACCGTCGGCGAGCAGGTAGATGAGCCGGCCGTCGGGCATGGTGAACTCTTCGACGAGCGGCCGCACCTCGCGTGTTGCGACGGCATTATTGCGTAGGTGAGCGATGTTGATCTCGACATTGAAGTGTCCCGAGTTGCAGATGATGGCGCCGTCTTTGAGCGTCTCGAACATCGGCGCGTCGATTACATTGATGTCGCCGGTCACCGTGACCCAGATGTCACAGTGGGCCGCCGCCTCGACCGCAGGCATAACGCGGTAGCCGTCCATCACGGCCTCAAGCGCGCGGAGCGGGTCGACCTCACAGACGATGACGTTGCCGCCCAACCCGCTCGCGCGCATTGCGACCCCGCGGCCGCACCATCCGTACCCCGACACCACCACCGTGCGCCCAGCGACCAGACGGTTGGTGGCCCGGATAATCCCGTCGATCGTGGACTGTCCAGTGCCGTAGCGGTTGTCGAAGAGGTGCTTTGTCTCGGCGTCGTTGACGGAGATGATCGGGTACTTGAGCGCTCCGTCAGCAGCCATCGCCTTCAGGCGGATCACGCCGGTCGTGGTCTCTTCGGTCCCGCCGATGATGTCTTCGAGCGCCTCGGGCTTCTCGGCATGGATGCGACCCACCACGTCCGCGCCGTCATCCATCGTGATGTGCGGACGGTGGTCGATCGCCGCATCGATGTGCGCGTAGTACGTGGCGGTATCCTCACCTTTGATCGCGTAGGTACGGATTCCGTAGTGCTCGACAAGCGCGGCGGCGACGTCATCTTGCGTCGAAAGCGGGTTGCTCGCGCACAGCACGCACTCCGCGCCACCAGCGGCGAGGGTGCGCATGAGGTTCGCGGTCTCGGTGGTCACGTGCAAACACGCCGAGATGCGCATGTTTTCAAGGGGCTTTTCGGCGGCGAACCGCTCGCGGATGCTCGCGAGGACCGGCATGTCGTGGTCGGCCCATTCGATCCGGGCCTTGCCGGTTCCGGCGAGCGCGGGGTCCTTGATGTGATGGAGCATCGTAATCGTTCCCTTTCAGTAGATCCCTGTCCAGGTGTGGCAAGTAGGCCCGTACAGGGTATCAGGTCGCCTCGCACGCCACCGAGACGAGCGCGGTGACGAGAGTCGCCATACGGGCCGCCCCGGCCTCGCCTGCGGCGAGCACGGCCTCATGGCCACCGTCATCGTGAGCGCCAGCCGTGTTAGTGATGAGCGAGAGCGCCACCACGCGCACTCCGGCGTGTCGCGCCGCGATCGTCTCGAACACCGTCGACATACCCACCGCGTCAGCTCCAAGGCGGGTGAGCGCCGCGACCTCCGCCGGCGTCTCGAACGCCGGTCCAAGGACGCCGGCGTATACACCCTCCGCGTACGGGATTCCCTCACGTTGGGCCACCGCACGTGCGTGTGCGCGAAGGTCCTCATCGTATGCGCCGGCCATCACCGGAAACCGCGGACCCAGGTTGTCAATGTTTGGCCCCGCAAGCGGGCTCGTGCCGGTAAGGTTGATGTGATCCGAGATTCCCATAATGTCGCCTGCGCACAGCTTCGGAGCCAGACCGCCTGCCGCGTTGGTCAACACGAGCGCCTCTACGCCGAGCCTGATGAGCGTGCGCACCGGGTGGACAACGACGTGTGGCTCGTGCCCTTCGTAGAGGTGCACGCGACCCCTCATCACCACACTCTCCACTCCGCCGACACGGGCAAACGCGAGCGAGCCGACGTGCCCTTTGACGCCGGAAACGGCGAAACCAGGTATCTGGGAGTAGTGAACCTCTTCGACATCAGCCGCCGCATCGATGACGCCGCCGAGTCCCGAACCGAGCACGACGCCCACCTTCGGGCGCCTGCGGCCCGCCAGACCAGTGAGAGAGGCGACCGCCTCATCGAGCACCCGCTCAATACCTTCCCTCATGCCGCTCACTCCTTCACCATCGAATAGATCTCGTCAAGAATCACTTGCCGATTCTCGGCCAGCCATCCCGGCACCTGACTCTTTCGACGTATCGGGATGTCTTCCGGCGAGTAGACGCGAGAAAGCGCACCGCGCGCGACGAGATCAGCATCGACCGCTCCCATCGTTCCGGCGAACACCGTGTACGCCGGCGTGCCGAGCGCAACCGCCTCGCGATTCATCGTGCCACCCGCCGAGACAACCATATCCGCAGCGGTGATGAGCGAAGGTCCGTCAAGCACGCGATCAAGGATGATCGCGTTTGAAGGCAGCGCGCGCGCGAGATCCTCGCGCTGTTCTGGGGTGCGGGGCACAATGACCATCCGCACCCGCTCATCGGTGCCGAGACGGGCGATGACTTGCGTGAACAAGTCGTTGTCCATCGGATGGTACGCCGACATCGTGGCAGGAGGGCGCACCACCGCAAGCACCGCATCTTCAGGGATGCCGAGTAGCCCGCGCACATCCTGTGCCTTGCCGCTGGCGGGTGATAGGTAGACGTGCTCCTTGAGACCGGGAAAGTGTCCCACCTTCTTTGGATGCGCGCCGTGCGCCACGATCGCCTCCGCCGGGATCGCCTCCGGCACGAGAATGCGTGTAGCGAGCCGCGCGTTGACGGCGTAGCTCAGATTCGCGTGCTCATAGTCGTGCACGATGAGGTGCGGCAATCGCAAGAGCCACGCCGCAACGGCAAGGTCGTTTGAGTTGTGGCTGAACGCGACGTCAAAGCGTCCGCGCGCGCCAAACATCACAAGGGCGATCGAACGGCTCACGAGTCCCCACGCCTTTTTCACGCGGCTCTTGCCCCTGTGCCTGCCGATCAGATGATGCTCGATGTTCTTGGCGTTAAGCAGGCCGACGGTCTGAGCGTAGTCGCGGGCGGTCACTTCGACCTCGTGCCCAGCCGCGCGGAGTTCCTCAACGAGGGGTTCAAAGAACAGGACGTGCGGTGAATTGGTGATGTCGATCCATACGCGCACCGGGCAGGCCCTACCTTCCTCTCGCGCGGGTGTCAACGCAACCGCGCAAGTATATCAGGCAAGACGCGATGAGAGCCGGTGTCACCGGCCCCCGTTCCCAGGACCGAGCGCTTCGAGCATCCGCACCACGGTGCGTTCGAGGAGCCAGCGGCGCTCAGCGACAATCGGGCGCTCCCACTTCTCGGCCGCCTCCTGGAAACGCATGTCACCCGTCAGCGCGGCAAGTGCGAGCAGCTGCGATATGTGAAGCCGGTAATACCCGCGCGCCCAAGCCTCCTCGACAGTAAGTTGATACCGGATCCACCCGTCTTGTTCATAACGATGCAGGTTGTCGGCAAGCGTCTCCGAGACGTCCTCGAACAGCCGAGCGACACGCTCGTCACCAGTCGCCTGCATCAGGTCGTAGAGACCGAACAGTGAAAAGATCATCCCGTTGAGCACATGACTCGGGGGCTCCTCGGGGTACTCTTCGAGCCAGACGCCTCCCGAGTCATCGATGTACATCACGCCGCCCTCGTCAAAAGTGCGCGAGAGGGGTTCGAACGCCAGCCGGGCGGCCTCGAGATACCGCTCATCATCTGACTCGTAGTACGCGCGCACCAGTACTGAGATAGCCTGACCCTGGGCCATCCCGGAAAGCCACGGGGCGAAGAGATCCCTGCCAGGGAGATCGAACTCGTAGTAGATCCCCCCGTCCGAAGCCATATTCTCCACGAGCCAATCCGCCTGGATGAAAAAAGCATCGAGGGAGCGATCCTCGCCATTTAGGTACTCGCCATAGAGCGCGAGCCCGTACTGGGCGGTCGTGATCGGGTTGTACGCCCGGGGCTCGTTGGCACCCGCGACTGGATTCGTAGCGTAATCAACTACCGGGACACCACGCGCATCGAGGGGAGGATCGGCATAAACTCCCTTCCGGACACCCTTAGCGATGTTGCTCATGTCGATGAAGTAGTGTCGCGGCCGCGCCGAGTCGTAATCCACCAGCACGGGAGGTTGATAACCCACCGAACGAGCAATCGCCAGCCGTTCGAGATCGGTCTCGAGCAGACGGGGCTGAGCCCATGCCATCGCCGATAGCGCCGCGAGCACGAGCGCCAACATACCGCAGATGATCCAGATGACGCGTGCACGTGACATAGGGACACGACCTTTCGGGGTGCGCAAGTGCAAGACCAGCAAGTTCACCGTATCGGAGCCGCTTAGTGCGAGTCAAGACGGTCAGGCGCACCGTCGGCATCACCGGCCGAGAGCGATCCTTACCTGACCCCGAACGTAGTCGGAGATCGCAGAGGGGCCTCCTACGAAGGTGCAGCTGAGCTGATCGCCACGTCGGCCCACGAGGTAGTCCGCGACGGGGTCAGAGCCACCGATCTCTTCGCCGTCGATGAGTACGACCATGCGACCCTCTTTGCCCGCCACGGGGCCGAGCGCGAGCGCATCGGGCCAGTTGCGACCGGTCACGAAGTAGAGGTTCGCATCGTCCATGCCCGAGAGGGCCACACCAAAGTCGGCCGCGAGCAAGGCGGTCTCGTAGCGGCCGCCACCTGCGAGACGAGTGTTGACATTCGTGGCCCCGTCACGGACGCCCGGCACGCGATGGCCGGCGGACTCGAGCCACTCTTCGACCGTCGTACTGACCGCCGCGGTTCCGCCGATGATCGTCACGTGCTCAACCTTTAACGTTTTGAGCGCCTCTTGGATATCGACGGGTATCGATCCAACGCGCACCGGAAGGATCGGAACGCGCGCTGCCGCAGCGAGTGAGCCGATCGCGAGAGCGTCGGGGTAGTTCTGTCCACTCACCACGAACGCGGTGCGGGCGAAGACACCTTCATTGGGAGTGCCGACCCTCTCGGCGATCGCCCGGGCTGTCCCGAAGCGGTCGTTTCCCGCGATCCTGTCGACCGTCACCGCGACTCCGGCAGCGGACAGCGATCGGACCGCCTCGGCAATAACCGGCGACGGGACGGCATTTTCTCCGCCAACAACAACTAGCACGCCGCTCGCGCGTCCGTTAAACAGGCGGCGAAGCTCAGCCAAGATGCCCGCCGTCAGGGCCGTCCGGGGTACGAGCAACACGGGCGCGTCGAGTGCTCCAGCAAGCGGGGCGGCAGCGAGAGCGTCAGGATAGTCAGTGCCCGTGGCAAGCACGACCGACCTGCTAGCAGCAACACCTGTCGGCCAGCCCTGCTGCGACAGGCGCACGCCCGTTTCGTATCGATCAGTTCCTGCCAGCCTCGTTCCGATGACCGGACGGTTGCTAGCCCCGACAAGCGTCTGTTGGCCCAGTCGTGCGCCCGACATACGCGAGCCGCTCGATTCGATATGAAGCATGCGCTCGGCACCGACCCACCCGTTACGGAAGTAGTCAAAATACTGGTACGACATCCGGATACTCCACGTCCCTGCGCGCGGATTCTGAAGGGGCACTGTGTAGCTCTTGTGCGTGTATGACCACTCGGGAGGGAGCGAACACAGATTGTCATATGCCTGCCCCGAGTAGACGAGCGTGCCGGCAGGGTCTCTTACTTCGATTCTCAATGGACCTCTGAGGGAAACCCCGCCCGTATTGCGAACGGTCTGATCGACATAGAGCGTTTCGCGCGTGTACCAGGCGGATCCAGTCATCTCGACCGCCTTGCGCAGGTGGGTATAGCCGCCCGGGCTCCCCGCCCATCTGACCGAGTTTACGAGCACGCGCCTGGCCACGCTTGCCGTGCGGGCGTCCGCCGCCCACCCCTCACTGATGAGGTCGTGCATATGGAATCCAAAGTAGACGAAACGGCCGAAATAGTACTCCGCTGTCCATCCCGCAAGATGACCGGACTCGGCGTCATCCGCAGGCGTCCCGTTCACAAGCGTGTTGTAGCGGTAGAGAGGGGTAACGTTTCTCACCCCCGGCATCGTGTAGATAATCTCGTTGTAACGGTTGGGTTTGTCGACGAGCAGGCGCGACTCTCCGGTCGAAAATCCGTTAGTCAGTATCCAATGCGAACCTGTGTGCTCAAGATGATATGGACCTGAAATGAGCGGATCATTTCGAAACTTGACGTTGTATATCTCGGATATCTCGCCCCATTCCCAGGGCTTGAGCGCGGCGGAGCTCGGCGGCCATGTGTAGACTCCGGGATGACCGTGCATGCCCAAAAACGGCAGGTAACCGAATCTGTAGGAGGGATCGGCGTCCCAGCGAGACAGGGCAAAGCTGCCGACGATTCCCCCGCCTTCACTCGCATACGCCCTGATGGCGGTTCGCTGAGCAGGAGTCGTCGCAAGCGTCATCGTAAAGACAAGCACGTCGAACTGTTTCAAGGTCGCAAGTGACGCTAGGTCCGCGTCGTTGACGTACGCACTCACGAACCCGTGCGAATCGAGGAGCCTCTTTACTTGATCGACGCGGAAGTCGTAGTGAGTGTTAAGCGGGGTGCCGCTCAGATAGTCTCGGGTGTCGGCGGCGGCTTGCGTGCGCACAATGCCTACCCGCACCCCGGATGGATGCGTGACTGCGGGCTCAGCGGCGGCGAGCAGTGTGCCGGAGTACGCGGATCCGCGATCCGCGTCCAGGGCCACGGCGACACCGGTGCCCCCCTGTGCCCCCTGCAAGATCACCACAGCCGCGATCGCGACACTCAGCACGCGCTTGAACATCGTGTACGGTTCCCTTCATGTTCCGATTCACCCACTTAGAGTGTATCGGCAGGATGCGCGACCAAGTGCACCTGGGTCGGACGAGTGGCTGCTCACGTGCGGCCCTCCTAAACGCACGCGCTCCCAATTGCCTCAAGCAGCTCCGCGGCCTTGGTGCGGGTGCCGTGTCCACGCGCCGCGGCAATGCACCGCTCCCGGTAGGTGTCTGGCCCCTCGGCAAGCACGTGCGCAAGCCCCTTCGCCAGCGCGTCCGCGTCACCTGGCTCTACGAGCACACCGGTCTTTCCGGTGAGCACTTCCGGCACGCCTCCCACTTTGCTAGCGACACACGGCGTTCCGCATGCCATCGCCTCGAGGAGCACGAGGCCAAGTCCTTCGTTTCTGCTCGGCAGGGCGAGGACATCGGCGGCGGCCATCCACTGGGCGACCTGTTGCTGTTCCATGTAGCCCGTAAGCGTCACCAGACCGGCCACATCGGCGTTCTCTGCCCAACGGCGCACGCTCCCTTCGAGCGAGCCGCACCCCACGATCACGAGCCGATCTGCGAGATTATCCGCCACGAGCCTTTCAAACGCCGCCTGCAAGACATCGATCCCTTTGGTCGGCACGAGATTGCCTACGAACAAGATGATCCGCTCGGTAGCAGCAAGCCCAAGCGCACGACGCGCATGGGGGTCGGGCACAAACACGTCTTCATCGATTCCCATGTGGATCGGCACTACGGGGATGCTCTCGGGCACGCCGAGATCGTCCCTGACAGTACGGGCAAGCGCCCGGGACACCGTCACTACAAGGTCCGCCGAGCGTAGCGCCCGTCTGGCCGCCCACGCGAAAGGATCCTTGCGGTGCACGGAGCGAACATCCGTGCCATGAACGACGAGCACAAGCGGAGACCCTATTGAGCGGGCGGCTACACGTGCGATCGCCGCTGTCGGATACAGGTAGTGACCGATCACCGCATCGTAGGACCTGCCGCTCGCGCCGGCGCGAACCCGACGCAGTAGCCGAGCGTACTTGAGCGTGCTGGAAACCGCCCCGGGGTGCGGATCCTCGTTGGCGATGACCTCGACGTCAGCACCACACCTTCGCAGGGCGTCCACGTTCCTGGCGACGAATCCGCCGAACACCGGGTGAGCCTCGCTCGGCCACATGTTCGAGACTACAAGGAGTCGCAAATGTGTGTGCGCCGCTTGGCGTGTCACTCGGCGTCAACAACCCGCATCTCAGTGATTATCCCGCTGAACTGGACGAGCGGGGTCAGGTATCTGGTGTCGTTGTTGACGTAGACGATCTCGTCTTCGAATAGGTAGCCCTGCTCGGTCGCAACGGCCTGTCCCTTGATCGTGACATTGATGTCGACAGTAATAGGCGAACGTGTTTCGCGCAGCACGCCAGCGCTATCGGGTACCGCTATTCGTGATTGCTCAACGTCAACGCCGGTTATCGTGCCGAGCACGGTTCCGCTCTCCCTGATCCGAACCGTATCGCCCACGCGAAACGACTGCTCGGTAGGAGGTGTCGCCCCGCGCACCAGCAGCTGCAACTCCATGGGCTCAGGGGTCCCGGTAGAGGCTCGAGGGCCGCATCCCGCAACCACCAATACCGCACACACGACGATCATCCCGAAGATCCTGCTCACAACGGTCACCTCGGCTCCAAAGTCGAATACAACGACGGTACACGGCGCACGATGAATGCGTCCACTACACAAACGAACACGGCGAGCGCGATGAACGCAATGGTGTTTGGATTGTGCACCCCTGCATTCACGCCGTTGATGACGTAGCTCGCCAGGATCACGAACGGGGGTATCAACCACGGCGCCCCCGTACTCCGCGCCTGCAGGTAGCCAAAGAGCAATCCCAACAGCAGCATCTGGCCCACGACGCCGGGGACACCCCAGTCGGCGTATGGAGCGCCGAGAAGCGTGGGAGCGAGACTCACCGACCGCTCGATGCGCTGCCCTCCGATATCGAACGCCTCCCGTCCACCGAGATACCGCCCGAGCTGGTAGTTCGCATACTCACTGTCCAGGCCAGGTATCAGCGCGAGAGCGCTGTCCTTGAGAAGCACGCCGCCGTACACACCAGTCACGGGGGTCATGCGGACTATGCGATCAAGGTTATACGTAGTACCCGCGCTGTCCGCGTACGTGAGCGCGACCGGGACCTTCCACGTAGCGGCCAGGCCATAGATTCCCGACTTCGAAACGGCTCCTATGACGCCCATGGCAAGCACCAGCATTAGAAAGAACGCCACTCCAGCTTTGAGCATTGTTCGCGGCTTGAGCACAAACCCCAGGCCAAGGAATGCCGAGATAATCAGCTTGGCGGGCAGGTGCCGGGCACCGAGCAGTCCGAGAGAAGCGACCGTAACCCCAAAAAGTGCAGCCGCGAGAATCCGCTGTCCTCGAGTGCGCGCAAACACGAACAGTCCTGGAACAAACATGATGTTGAGTGCGGCGATAAACACGAGCACGGGACTCTGCTGCCAGCGCGTCGCGATGTCAAACAGGCTCGCGCGCCCAATATAGAGCTGAAGTGCATTGGCCGAAAACGCGAGAGCCCACCCGGCGAGCATAATAGTGAAACCGAAACCATATCTTTTGAAGAGAACACACGAGCCAATCCGTTCCCAGAGCATCCTGGCGCGGGCATCGATGCCCCCGCTGGCGGACGATCCCGCGACTTTGGACATCCGTCGGGCCAGACGCGCACCCAACAGGTTGCCAAGGACGAGAAGCAGGGCCCCGTACGCATAGAGGAGGACCGTGTGAATCGTGGGTTGGTAACCGATCATCCTCAAGCCAAGATTCATGAGCTCCCAGTAGACGAACTCGTAGATATCGCTTAGCCCCAGGAGAAAGTACACGGTGTAGACGTAGAGCAGCACCGCAAAGGGTGAGAAAAGTCTGTTCGGGTGCGACGAAATACCGTGAGTCTTAACGAACATCGATCTTCGCAATCCGTCCCCGCAGCTGATACTCCCTGCTCACGACTGTGAACGGCATGCCCACCTGCACGACTTGACTCCCGATCGCTATGACCTCGGCGCTCTCGCGCCCCCGTGTTGCGATGACGAGTGTAATCTCCCGGGTGAGCGGATCCTCCGAAACCCGCATCACTCCAGAATAGTCAGGATTGGCTCTCATCATCGGACCAACAGAGACTTCCGTAATCTCGCCAACGTACATAGCCGCTGGATCACTGAATACCGAATCACCTACTCGTACCGTATCGGCGAGCTCGGGATGTGCGCTCGGCACGATCACCACCATGCGGACCTCGCGCCATTCGCTCAGGTCGGCCCCGACACCAAACGCCATGAACGCGGCGGCGGCGGCCAGCGCAACAACCGAAAGTACGGCGATAGCCAGGGTCGTCCAATCGCGGGGGGGATTCATCCGTGAACTCCAGTTCGACGAGTCTAGAAAGTGACTATCCACGCGCATCGAGCCGATGCGCGCGAAACAATAATGCCACTCAAGCACGCACTATTCCAATGCGCGCTCGATCGATGCCTCCACGCCATTTCCAAGAGCACCCGGACCGCCGAGCATACGTACCGCCGTCACCTGGGCCGAGCGAGCGCGTAGCGCATCCGCCGATGAGTCGGGCAGCGCGTGAGTTCTGGCAAAGAAGATCGAGTGGCGCCATCCGCCAGCGAGCGGGGCGGCGGCGAGGGCGTCAAGAAGGCTCAACCCTGAAGCGACGTACGATATCTCTCGTCTGAAACTCTCGTTTGCGACCGCCCACTCCGCGACTCTGACGGCGGTCTCATACCGGTCAGACCCTTGCGCCACCCGCAGCGGAGCTTGAAGAGATGCTACGACGTCGTCTGACACTGCGCCAGCTCCGCCAACCACCAGCGTGCGCGTGATCGCTGGCCTGTCGAGGACCGCCGCTGACTCGGCAGGTATAGATGCGGATCTTACGGGAATGATCGGGATTCTGCGCGCATACGCAACGGGAGATACCGCCAACGCGTCGACCAGGGTCTCGCCATTTACCACAAAGACACGGTCTGACGGTCCGTTCATCTGCTCGATACGATCCGCAAGCAAGGCCGCGGTCCCGTAGCGGTTTTCGCCTCCGATACGCTCGACGCTCTCAGGAGCTGAGAGCGTCGGCAGCATCCTCAGCTCATCGACCACCGCCTCACCAACCGCGCGATTTCCACCGATCACATACACTCGTGACGCACCGAGACGCTCGATCTCAGCCTGGGTCGCCTCGCTGAGCCGACCCGGATCGGTCAGCAGGATCGGTGCCCCATGCACAGAGCCGTTAGGCAAAGACGCAGCGAACGCCGATGCCGCC
The DNA here is from genome assembly GCA_018333995.1 of Clostridiales bacterium. Lineage (NCBI taxonomy): Bacteria > Bacillati > Bacillota > Clostridia > Eubacteriales > Clostridiales bacterium. The sequence continues at coordinate 42,009 of JAGXSG010000032.1, forward strand.
AGCGCGTCGGCGGGTGCCGAGCCTCCCACGAGGACCACGCTCTGCGCTGATCCAAAAGCCCGTTTGCTCACCTCAACCGCTGTGCCATAGCGATCAGGACCGGCAATCCGCGAAGATCTGGGATTGACGTATATCCATGTCGTGTTCCATGTGCCGTTCGAGACCCCTGTGCGAAGCCGTCTCACATCTGACTGGGCAGTGAACGTCCTGTGATCACCAGCCGAGCTGAGCAACTGAAACGCGAGCACCCTCCCAGAAACGCCCCGCTGCAACACACGCACCCCGGTGATCACGCCAGGAAGCTGTGCGCTCGTAAATCCCGCGGCCAGGAGTCTGGAACGTAGCTGAGTCGCGGTCAATCGGATATCCGCGAGAGTGTGACTCGGTGAACCAGCGAGGTGCTCGTAGGGGTCCGGCACACCGCGAACATAGGGCAGGGCGGCCGACCATACGTTCTCGCTGTTTTCCGTGAACCCTCCGGATGTTGAGAAGAAGTATGTCGCAACCGGCGACCCTAGATGCGTGACAACCCTGTTACGGGTCGCGTCAACCTCGGCGTCACTGTGCCAATCGCCGCCCACACCAGGAGACGTCTCATTGTGGCGAACGGGATGACCATTCAGCCAGCGACCCCATCCGTTGTAGACCTGGCTTTGCGTCGTGCACCACACGTCGAACGCAGCCGTTGGCCGCTTGCTCGTGAACGCATACGAACGAGCCGCCACGGCTTGCGCTTTGACTACCTCGGTCGGCCAAGATGCCGGTACCTCGCGTGGAACGACACACTTCACGTAATCCTCAAGCTGTACCAGGTTGCGAAGGTGCAACTCGTCAGCGGCGCTCCCCGATCCTCGGTCGAGGCGAATCCACCCCGGGTACAACACGTTGGTCCATGACTGCGGTCCGCTCGCCTCGTGCACACGCGTCAATCCTGTGAACAGGGGCTTGGTCGTGTCCCGTTCCCAAAGATGCACCCAAGACGTGTCGAGCAGCGTGACCACAGCGGCTCCGGAGTTGACATCCGTGATCGTGACAGCGCTGGTCGAACCGCCGGTGGAAACTCGGTAGGTGACACCTTGTTTCAGGCGGATATGCTCAGCGCCGCCCCTGCCGGACCAGTCGAGCCACAGCGGCGCCTGATGCGCGGTAAAGGTCCACGAGCGCGCCGGAATATCCGTCGCTTGCAGCGCGACGCGAATTGTGTTCCCTTCGGGCACACTCCCGAGCGCCGTGCCAGTATAGTAGTGCCGCAGGATTGCATCGAACGAGTAGCCCTGCAGCGCAAAGCCGCGGGCGCCAAACTGGCTCATGCCCACCCCATGGCCGTTTCCACGGCCACGGAATGTGAACTCCGTCTCAGCCAGAGCGGCAACCGGCATGGACGCCGCGACGAGAATCGCAAGTGCGACGGTTATGATCAACCTGATCGGGGCTGTGCGCCAATCGGCGCTGCGAGGCTGCTTCAACATGACTGCGAACCCTCCTGGATCGATCCGGTGCTCGCCGGGCCCGTACCGGCGCACCCAAGCGCATGGTAGCAGACCACGCGTTGCGGGAACAGGCGACGAGTACAGGCGTGGAGAACAAAACCGCTTAGTGCTCCAGTGCCTGCCGTTCCGGAGATCGCGCCCCTCCAGGACCGACGAGCACGACAACGTCGGCTCGCCGCGAGATGGCTGAGCTTTCCCTCATCACCGGCCAATCTCCAAGCACGTGCGCTATGAGGGCAGCCTCCTCAGCATGGGTGGCGCTCCGATAGATGACCGCCGAGCGACCCCCCACCCCTTCCATGTCAGAGAGCACCTCGGCCACCGAGAATCCGCGTTGCTCGATCCTCCCGGCAAACCTACGTGCGACCCCGTCGATCTCAGTCCCGTTAACCACGGCGATCGAGAAATCAAGATCGGTGCCGAGAATCTCCTCCTCGGCAGGGAGTTCGCCTCTTTGCAGGGCGTCGGCGAGCGCAATAAGCGCGCCCTCATCAGGAAGCACGTAGCTGACCCCGCCTCTGGAACCAGTCGAAGAAGGAATCGTGTAGCCCTTGATGTTCCCTTCATCGAGGCCTTGGAACATCTGCGCCAGATCGAGGAGTTCCCGAATCGACATGTCCGTATCGATATGTGTCGCGATCGAGGACGCGACGCCGGGGAGCTTCGTGATTCTTGCGGGCTCAAGCGCCTGCCGAATGAACTCGATCATAAATGTCTGTTGGTTGCGCATCCGGGTGTAGTCGCCATCCGCGAACGACCTGCTCCGTACAAACGTCAGCGCACGCGCTCCGTCGAGCGTCTGCTCGCCAGCACCGATCCTGGACGCTGAGCGAACGTAGTCGGCGGCTTTGGGATCGTAGATCGAACGCTCCACGTCGATCGTGATTCCCCCCATCGCGTCTACTCCGTGCTTGAAACCCTCGAAATCGATCTCCAAATAGTGATCGACCGGCAGACCAGTTAGATCGCGCACCGTACGGATCATCAGGGCGGCGCCGCCAAACGCAGTGGCCGAGTTGATCTTGTTGACTCCATACCCTGGGATATTCACTCGTGTGTCTCGGGGTATCGACACCATCGCCACCGTTCGCCGCTCAGGATCGAGTCTCGCGAGTATGATCGTATCTGCGCGCGCCCTGGACTCACCCGGCCGCGCGTCGCTACCCAACAAGAGCACCCACAGCGGCCCAGGACCGCTCTCCGGCTGCTGTGATTCACTCGCGGAGAGCGCATCGGTGATCGCCTGCGCCTCTTCGCCAGCAGGCTTGATGCGCTCCGTCAGACTCCAGTACGTGTAGCCTGCCCACACCATCACGCCACCGAGAGCAGCCGCGACAACGATGAGCGTGATACCTGCCGCACGGCGCAACGTCCGGCTTCTGCGCCTAGCCGCGCCCCGGCGCCGCCGGCTCCGCGGCAAAGCGCCTTCGTTGCTCACTATGTCTCCGTCCCTGCGTCTCATACACCCTGCCTACTGCGACAACAGCCGGAAGCATAGCGAACCCCACGCCCGGCGGCCATACTCTACTCAACCACCGTGACCTTCCCGTAACCGTGGCAGACCCGGTCGCCGAAACCAATCACATCTACCGACAACACACGCTAAGGCGCGCCCCAATCCTTGCCGACCACGACGAGAATGTCCGTTTGAAACGCGTACATACCACGCGACGGTACCGGTTTTCCCTTGCCGAGCACTCCGGTCACAAGTTGCGCCGTCGCCTCACCTCCGGTGCGGTAGACGACGAGCGTCTCATCGTAGACGAACTGATTTGCATTGCCCACTTCGCCCACGTCGAAGCCATTAGCTTTCAGACGCGCTGACGCGGCTGCCGCGACGCCAGGCACACCGGCACCATTGTGGATCGTCACGGTAACGCTCGCGGGATCGATGTCTACCGTATCATCTTGAACAAGGGTCATGGGTTGTCCGGCCTGCATCCGGGCGGTCATGTCAGCTAGCGCCACGGTGTCGGCGACCACGTACGATGCGCCACCAATCACCTGCGCCTCTCCCGGAACAACGGCCATATCGACATCGTCGAGCGCTCCAGACAGTGCGCGAGCGACAGCCGCAAGCTGGCCGATGTCCAAATCGGTGTCGATGCTGCGCGCACCGGATTCGGCCAGGGACTTGATACGCAGTGGATTGCGTTCCGCTAGCGCCTGCTCAACGAGTGCCCGAAGGAAGATCTGCTGGTTTGCGATTCGATCGAGATCCTGACGGGGCAGAGAGTACCGCGCCCGAACGAACGTCAGTGCGTGCTTGCCGTCAAGGAGCTGGCGGCCCGCCTCGATGATACGTGCCTCGGGGTACTCGCTGGCCGCCCTTCGGTCATCGATGCGCATCGGCACGTTGACCCACACTCCGCCAAGCGAATCGACAACGTCTTTGAAACCGTAGAAATCGATCTCCATGTAGTGGTTGACCGGAACACCGGTCAACTCCTTCACGGTCTCGATCATGAGCGACGCCCCGCCAAGAGAGCCCGCGGCGTTGATCTTCTTGGTCCCGTGCCCCGGAATCTCGGCGCGCGTGTCCCTGGGTATCGAGAGCATTGCGATCGTCTTGGCTTTCGCATCGATTCGGGCAAGGATAATGGTGTCAGGTCTTCCCGCGCCCTCACCCTCCCGCCGGTCGGTTCCCAAAATGAGCAGATAAAATGGCTCCCGGCCGAGGTCGCCTGCCGGATCGAGAACGTCACGGATACGGGGGTCGCTTGCCAGGCCGCTCTGAAGTCCGGCTCGAACCTGAATGTACGTCACCGACACCGTGATGATCGCGAGTCCAAGTAGCGCCCCGGCGGCGACGCCCACCATCCGAAGCCGCCTTCGCCTGCGCTGGGCCACACGCGCACGATCGAACACGCTTCGCCTTCGCGATGAGTCGCCCTCTGTTGGCGCCGCGCCGCGCCTCGTCGCGCCCGGCAATGGATCGCGCACGTAGAGCGGTCGTTTCCACCTTCGTGCCACGCTACAGCCGGACCACCTTGTTGTCGTCGAACGCGGCGAGCGCGTTGCGAGTGTCGAGTATGAGTCGCGCGTTTCTCACCACGAGGTGGTAGTCGATGTTGTTGTGACTGGTGACCACCACCACCGCGTCAGTGGCCGCAAGCTCCGACGCGCTGAGTTCTACCGCGGGAACGGGGACACCTCCTGCGGCGAAGGATGCGACGTACGGATCGTGGTAGACGATGTCGGCCTCCTTCTCCATGAGCAGCTCGGCGATGCGAATGGCCGGAGACTCGCGAACATCATCGATATCCGACTTGTACGCTACACCGAGTAGCAAGATGCGGGCGTCCGCGAGTGGCTTGCGCTGCGTGTTGAGAGCCTCCATCAGGCGCTTGACCACGTAGTACGGCATGTTCTCGTTGATCTTCCCGGAAAGCTCGATGAACTCGGTATGAAAATCGTACTCGCGCGCCTTCCATGACAGGTAGAACGGGTCTATCGGAATGCAGTGTCCACCGAGCCCGGGTCCTGGGTAAAACGGCATGAATCCAAACGGCTTGGTTTTCGCCGCGTCGATGACCTCCCACAAGTTTATGTGCATGCGTTCAGCAAGCATGAGAAGCTCGTTTACGAGCGCGATGTTGACACTGCGGAAGATGTTTTCCAGCAGTTTGGTCATCTCGGCGGCGCGGGTCGACGACACCGGTATCACACTGTCGATGAATCGTTCGTACAGCGCAACAGCGCGACTGGTGCACTCAGGTGTCACGCCACCCACGATTTTTGGCGTGTTCCGGGTGTGATGAACCGGGTTGCCAGGATCCACCCGCTCAGGCGAGAACGCCAGATAGAGGCTAGATCCCACCTTGAGGCCGGATGTCTCAAGTATCGGCTGGATGACCTCCTCGGTCGTTCCCGGATACGTCGTCGACTCAAGGGTCACCAAGACACCGGGTTTGAGATAGGGCGTGATAGAGTTCGCGGCCGCCTCCATGTACGAGGTGTCCGGCTCTTTCATCTCGTTGAGCGGCGTCGGCACGCAGATGACGATCACGTCGCACTCCGACGCTCGAGAGAAGTCATCCGTCGCGGAAAGAAGACCCCGCTCAACGAGCGGAGCGAGTGTCTCGGCGGCCACGTCAGGGATGTAGCTGACGCCCCGGTTGAGGAGGTCGATCCTTTCGGCGGAGACCTCAAACCCCACCACCTTGTGACCAGCCTCCGCCATCTCGACGACGAGCGGCAGGCCCACATACCCGAGACCCACCACGCCAAGAACTGAGTTTTCGCCGTAGTACTGCTGACCGTTCACCATCGCCAAGCCTCTCATGTCATGTCCGCAACTCGGTGCTGCGCGAAGTACAACCGTGTCATTGTATAGCGAACATCAACTCGCCGACGCACGCGGCCACTCCATCGACCGTAGCGACGGCTTCTCCAAAGCCGATCGGCCCCTTGCGTCTGGTGATCTTCACCTCGAGACGGAGGGTGTCTCCGGGGCGAACCTGCCGCTTGAATCGCACCTTCTCGATTCCTGCGAAAAGCACGAGCTTTCCCCTGTTCTCCTCGACGGACAGCATCGCGACCGCTCCTACCTGGGCGAGGGCCTCTACGATGAGAACGCCCGGCATGACCGGATAATCGGGGAAGTGGCCGGGCGCCCAGTAAGCTTCGGCTGTCACATCGAGGTAGCCGACAGCGCTCTCGCCCGGAACAAGCTCTTCGACTCGGTCGATCAACAGAAATGGATCACGGTGAGGAATGATCTCGCGTATCGCATGGGCGTCTAGCATCTGAGTCCTTTCGGTCATCTGCCCGTCCGAATGTCGGCGCCAAGCGCCGCAAGCTTGTCGACGAAACCTTCGTACCCTCTGAGGATATGCTGCGTGTCGCCGATCTCGCTCTCGCCTTCAGCCACAAGTGCGGCCAGCGCAAGAGCTGCTCCGGCACGCAGATCTGGACAGAGCACCGGCGCACCCGAGAGTCCCCGGACCCCTTTGACGAGCGCGTGGTGACCCTCGATACGGATGCTGGCCCCCATACGTACCAGCTCTCCGGCGAACATGAAACGGTTCTCAAACACGTTCTCAGTGATCACACAGTCACCGTCGGCAATCGCCATGAGGGCCATGAACTGCGGTTGCATATCCGTCGGGAATCCTGGAAACGGCAGCGTCTGAATGTCCACAGCACGCAACGGGCCCGACCGCGACACGGTCACGGCGTCGGCCTCAGACACGACTGTGCACCCCGCCTGCTCGAGTTTCATCAGCACCATCTCAATGTGCGCGGGATCTATGCCCGTCACACGTACGGAGCCTCCCGTGATGGCACCGGCCATGAGGTACGTTGCCCCCTCGATGCGGTCGCCGATCACGCGGTGACGCGCCGGTGCGAGGCTCTCGACACCCTTAACCTCGATGGTTGCGCTCCCCGCGCCACTGATGCGGGCTCCCATCGCCGAGAGAAACTGGGCCAAGTCGACGATCTCCGGCTCGCGTGCCGCGTTGTCGATTACCGTCGTGCCCTCCGCGAGAACTGACGCCATGAGAAGATTCTCCGTAGCTCCCACGCTCGGAAACTCAAGCACCACATGGGCGCCACGCATCCCGCCGGGGGCGCTGGCGACGATATTTCCGTGGTCAAGCGTGAAAGACACTCCCAGCGAACGCAAACCGCTGATGTGCATGTCCACTTTGCGTGATCCGATATTGCAGCCCCCTGGCATCGCCACACTGGCGTGACCGAGACGGGCAACGAGCGGTCCGAGCACGGAGATAGACGCGCGCATCCGCGAGACCATGTCGTAGGGCGCCTCGACCGAGGTGAGTACCGTCGCGTCAATCGTGACGATATCGCCATCTCGCTCGACTAGTGCGCCGAGTCCCGAGATGACCTCGACCATCGTGTCAACGTCGCTGATATCCGGCACGTTCTCGATGTGCGAGACTCCCGGCGCCAGAAGTGCGGCGGCCAGCAGCTTGAGTGCCGAGTTTTTCGCTCCTGATGCGGCAACTTCGCCGGAAACGTGCGCGCCGCCTCTGATGATGATGGGCTCCAACTCTGAGCTCAATCCTTCCAACTCCCGGTTCTCACCTGCTCCTAATCACAACCGTAGTGTAGTCCGGACAACTACTCAACAGCTTGCCCTCGGACGTCATGCGACGGTAACGGGAACGCGAAGGGCGGCGACCGCTCGCGCGTCCGCCGCCCGAAGTCGATACCGCGGCGTTCGCTACGTTGCCTTCTTGGCCGCCTTGAGCTGAGCCTCGCACCACTTCAGATCCGCAACGCACGCGTTGATCTCTCCCTCGGCGTCCGAGGAGAGCTCACTCATGCGCTGTCGTGTGTGCTCGATAGCCTGCCGGGCACGCTCGACATCGATCTGGGAAGATGCCGCGGCCTGATCGGCAAGTACGATCACTTTGTCCAAGTGAACTTGGATGTATCCGCCCGAGATCGCGAACCACTCGACCTTGCCATCGTCGTACATTACGCGGATCTCACCCGGATCAAGGGCGCTCACGAGCGGAGCGTGTAGCGGCAGGATGCCGATCTCGCCATCGATCGTGGGGGCGACGACCATCCGCACTTCGTTCGTGTAGACGATGCGCTCGGGTGTAACAATCTCGCACAGGAGGGTGCGTTCCATGTGGCCCGTCAACCTCCCTATGCGGTCGCTGCCATTTGCTCGGCCTTCTCAAGGACCTCTTCGATTGTGCCGACGTACCGAAACGCCTGCTCGGGCACTGAGTCGTGCACGCCAGCGACGATCTCTCCAAACCCGCGGATCGTGTCCTCGAGCTTGACGTACTTGCCGGCCATCCCGGTGAACTGCTCGGCCACGAAGAATGGCTGAGAGAGGAACTGCTGAATCTTGCGCGCTCGGGAGACAACGAGCTTGTCCTCTTCGGAAAGCTCGTCCATGCCGAGGATCGCGATGATGTCCTGCAGGTCCTTGTAGCGCTGGAGCACCTGCTGGACGGCGCGCGCCACGCGGTAGTGCTCCTCGCCCACAACCTCCGGCGTGAGAGCTCGCGAGGTGGACGCGAGCGGGTCGACCGCCGGATAGATGCCGAGCTCAGCGATCGAACGCGAAAGGACGGTCGTGGCGTCGAGGTGGGTGAACGCTGTCGCCGGTGCCGGGTCGGTGAGATCGTCAGCAGGAACGTAGATCGCCTGCACCGACGTGATCGATCCGCTCTTGGTCGACGTGATGCGCTCCTGCAGCTCGCCCATCTCCGTCGCAAGCGTGGGCTGGTAACCCACCGCCGAAGGCATGCGGCCAAGAAGCGCCGATACCTCAGAGCCAGCCTGAGTGAATCGGAAGATGTTGTCGACGAACAGAAGCACGTCTTGCCCCTGATCGCGGAAGTACTCGGCGGCGGTCAGGCCAGCGAGCCCAACGCGCAGCCGCGCTCCGGGAGGCTCGTTCATCTGACCGTAGACCAGCACGGTCTTCTCGATGACGCCAGACTCACTCATCTCGAGGTACAGGTCCGTGCCCTCGCGGGTACGCTCGCCCACGCCGGTGAACACCGAGGTCCCGCCGTGCGCCATGGCCAGGTTGTTGATGAGCTCCATGATGATGACGGTCTTGCCAACTCCCGCTCCGCCGAACAGACCCGTCTTCCCGCCCTTGATATAGGGTTCGAGCAGGTCGACGACTTTGATGCCGGTCTCGAACATCTCGGTTTTGGGCTCGAGATCCTCATACTCAGGGGCCTCGCGGTGGATGGGGTAGTAGTCCTCTGGCTTAACATCTCCCTTGCCATCGATCGGCTCACCGAGAACATTCCAGATGCGGCCGAGTGTCGACGGACCTACCGGCATCTTCATCGGGCCGCCTGTGTCAGCCGCCTCCATGCCGCGCGTGATGCCGTCTGTCGACGACATCGCCACGGCACGCACCTGATTGCCGGGCAGATGCTGCTGCACCTCGGCTACGGTCGCGACGTGACCGATGGGGCTTACCGCGTCGACCTTGAGCGCGTTGTAGATCGCGGGCATCTGGTCCGGAGCGAACTCAACGTCGAGGACCGGACCCACGACTCGTACTATACGTCCGACGTTCATTCGGGATTCCTTACCTTCCGTGGCTGCCATCTACTCCTCCAGTGCCGCCGCGCCGCCCACGATCTCGGCGATCTCATTGGTGATCGCAGCCTGGCGGGCGCGGTTGTAACTGCGCGTCAGGCTCGTGATCATCTCTGACGCGTTGTCTGTGGCCGACTTCATCGCGGTTCGCCTCGCGCCGTGCTCTGACGCGGCCGACTCCATGAGCGCTCTGAAGACGAGCGTCTCGACGTAGGTCGGAAGAAGACGCTCGAGCACACTCACGGCGTCGGGCTCGAAAGTGTACTCGGCGCTCACGTCCGCGCCCTCGGCGGCGTCATCAACAACGCGGCGCTCAATGGGCAGGAGCTGGTGGATCTCCGGCCTCTGCTCGGCCACGCTCTTGAAGCGATTGAATACCACGTATACGCCGTCAATTTCCTCGGCCGAAAATGAGCCGATCACGTGTGATGCGATGGCCTTGGCGTCAGCGAACGTGGGCTTGTCCGAGATGTCGCGGAAAGTCGCGAGCGGCTCGATGCCCCGGTACTTGAAGTACCCCGCGGCCTTCTTGCCAACCGCGATCACGTCAACCTCGACGCCGCGCGCACGTTCCTCACTGATGACGCCTTCGGTAATGCGGAGGATATTGCTGTTGAACGCCCCGGCAAGACCGCGGTCCGACGTGACCGAGATGAGCACCACGCGTTCACGCTTTCCATGCCGCTCGAGGAGAGGGTGCTCCGCGCCCTTGGCGTAACGGGCAACATTGCCGAGCACCTCCATCATCGAGATGGCGTACGGCCGAGCTGCTTCAATCTTCTCCTGGGCTTTCTTGATCTTGGCGGTCGCGACCATCTCCATGGTGCGCGTGATCTGGCGGGTCGATTCGACGCTGCCGATCCTCTTTTTGATGTCGCGAAGATTGGGCATGCCCGGCCCCTAGCTCGCCGAGAACGAAGCGGAGAACTCTCTGATCGCTTCTGCAAGCTTCTCGGAGGTCTCGTCCGACAGGACCTTCTCGTCCCGGATCGCCGCGGCGATGTCCGGGTACGCGCTCGCCACGAACTCAAGCAGCCCTTCCCGGAAGCGCTGGATGTCCTCGACCGCGATATCGTCGAGAAACCCCTTGGTTCCGGCGAAGATTGCGATGACTTGCTGGTCCACCGGATACGGAACGTACTGTCCCTGCTTGAGGAGCTCAACGAGGCGTGCGCCGCGGTTGAGCGTGGACTGGGTCGACTTGTCGAGGTCTGAGCCAAACTGCGCGAACGCCGCGAGCTCGCGGTATTGCGCAAGATCGAGACGCAGTGAGCCCGCGACCTGTTTCATCGCTTTGATCTGCGCGTTGCCACCTACTCGGGAAACCGAAATCCCCACGTTGATGGCGGGGCGCACACCCTGGTAGAAGAGGTCAGTCTGCAGGAATATCTGGCCGTCGGTAATCGAGATGACATTGGTCGGGATGTAAGCCGACACGTCACCAGCTTGCGTCTCGATGACGGGTAGCGCGGTGAGCGAACCAGCGCCGTTCTCATCCGACATTTTGACCGCACGCTCGAGCAGACGGCTGTGCAGATAAAAGACGTCACCCGGATATGCCTCGCGACCCGGAGGCCGACGCAATGTGAGCGACATCTGGCGGTACGCGACAGCCTGCTTGGAGAGGTCATCGTAGATGCAGAGCACGTGGCGGCCCGGGTTGTCCTTGCTCGCGGGCTTCCCGTCTTCGCCGTTGTACATGAAGTACTCGCCCATCGCGCATCCGCCCATCGGGGCGATGTACTGAAGCGGGGCGGGATCAGCCGCGGTCGCCGAGACGACGATCGTGTACTCCATGGCCCCGTAGCGATCGAGCGTCTCAACAACACTCGCCACGGTGGAGGCCTTCTGGCCGACCGCAACGTAGACGCAGATGACGTCGTTGCCCTTCTGGTTGATGATCGTGTCGATGGCGACAGCGGTCTTGCCCGTCTGACGGTCGCCGATTATGAGCTCGCGCTGCCCTCGTCCGATCGGGATCATGGCGTCGATAGCCATAATGCCTGTCTGCATCGGCTGATGCACTGGCTGGCGCTCGATGACGCCCGGCGCCCTGAATTCGAGTGGACGGTACCCCTCGGCGGCGATAGGTCCCTTGCCGTCAAGCGGCTCGCCGAGCGGATTGACGATACGGCCGAGCATGGCTTTGCCGGCAGGAACCGACACGACGCGTCCCGTGGTTCGCACGGTATCGTTTGCCTTGATGAGGGTGGTGTCACCCATCAACACGGCACCAACCTCGTGTACTTCGAGGTTGAGCGCCATGCCGTACACGACTTCGCCGCCCTCGCCCGCGAACTCCAGCAGCTCGCCGGCCATCGCGCCACGCAAACCATCGACGCGAGCAATACCGTCACCGAGCTGGATGACCGTGCCGACCTCGCGCACGTCGACCTCGGCCTGAAAGCGCTCCAGCTGCGCTTTCAGTACATCATTGATGGCGCTTGCGGTGATCTCAGGCACCTTGCGCCTCACCTCCCTGCGATGCGGCAGACAGCGCCACGCGCACAGCTCCAAGCTGAGACGCCAGGCTTCCGTCGAGTACGCGGCCTGCGACTTTGATGACGACTCCGCCGACGATCGAAGCATCAACCCGCTCACGCAGCGTGACGGGGCGCTCGAGCGAGGCGACGAGCTTTTGTGTGATTGACGCGCGCAACGCGTCGTCCAGCGGCAGTGCGGTCGTGACCTCGGCCACGACAACGTCCCTCTCCGCCTCGGCGATCTGGCCGAATACGCGAGCCATCTCGTCGAGGACGCCGGTGTTGCCACGCTCTACGGCGAGCGTGACCACCAAGACGACCTCTGGGGCGATTGCGGCACCGAAGATCTCGCGCAAAATCTCACGCTTCTTCTGTGCGGGTACACCTGCGTCCGCAAGTGTGTTACGCAGGTCGATATGACCACGAACGGCTCCGGCCACGGTGCGCAAGCCCTCGTCGGCCGCGTCGACCGCGTCGGCGGCGCAGGCGAGGTCGAAGAGGACCCGGGCATAGGTCCTTGCGATCTCGCTAGTTGTCATTGAGGCTCCCCACTTCGGAGAGGTACCGATCGATCAGCGCGGCGTGATCGGCCGCGGAAAGCTTCTCGCCTATGAGCTTGCCGGCTACCGCCACCGAGAGATCGGCCACGGATGCCTGAAGCTCAGCCATCGCTGCCTTCTTCTCGGACTCGATCGCCTCGCGGGCCTTCACGAGCATCTCAGACGCTTCGGCGTTGGCCTTCGCGACGATCTCTTCCTTCATCGACTCGGCGACCTTGCGGCCCTGCTCGATGACCTTACCGGCCTCAGCGCGCGCCTCGGCCATCTGCACCTTGTACTCCTCGAGCAGGCGTTCCGCCTCGACCTTGGTCTCCTCAGCGCGCTCGAGCGACTCGCGGATCGTGTCGGCACGCTTCTCAAGCATGTTGCCGATCGGACCAAAAGCGAGCTTCTTGAGCAAGAAGAACAAGATGAGAAACGCGATGATCGACGGCCAGATCTCTGCGAGAACCGGCACGACAGAGATCGCGGGCCCGCTCTCCTCAGCTGCGTATGCAACTCCTACAAACATGGCTCTCTTACCTCCACTCTCGCGGTGAACGGCCGCTTAGGCGCTGAGGATCAGAGCCAGGACGAAACCCAGAAGCGCGAGCGCCTCGGTGAAAGCGATCGCAATAAACATCGTGGTCTGGACCTTGCCAGCCATCTCGGGCTGGCGAGCCATCGCCTCGACGGCCTTGCCGCCGACGATACCGATGCCGAGACCCGGGCCGATGGCCGCGAGGCCGTAGGCGAGACCGGCGCCAAGAACACTCAGAGAGCCTTCCACCAGTGATCCTCCTTCATTTCCGAGGCCTTCCGGCCCCTTGCTGCCTCTCCGATGCCGGACGGAATCCGGCAATGTACCCGTGCGGTGTCGATACTAGTGGTCGTCAGCGTGAAGCGCACCGCCGATGTAGACCGAGGTAAGGAGCGCGAACACATACGCCTGGATAAACGCGACGAAAAGCTTGAAGGCGTACATGATGAGCAGCATGACCGTGCTCAGTCCCGCGATCGCGAAACCGCCCGCATTGAGCTGAGCGACTCCCAAAATGACGAAGATGCCAAAGATACCGAGAATCATGCCTCCGGCGAACATGTTCGCAAAAAGACGCACGGCAAGCGTGAGCGGCCTGAGAAAGTGCCCGACAACCTCGAGGACGAAAACGAACATCCCAAGTGGAAGCTTGGCGCCCCAGCCCATCTCCCGGATTCCTGAGGGGATGAGGGTCTTGAGGTAGCCGATAAATCCGTACTTACGAAAACCGATGTAGTTGTAGAGCACGAAGACCATCACCGCGAAGGTGGCGGTCACGCCGATTGTCCCAGTGCCCGGCATCGCTCCCGGGATGAGACCGACCAAGTTACTAAAAAGGATGAAGAAGAAGAGGGTCGCGATGAACGGGGCGTACTTCGGACCCTCCTTGCCCATCGCGTCATTGCACATGTTGCGGATGAACTCGTATCCCGCCTCTGCGATGTTACCGAGTCCAGAAGGAACGAGCGCGAGCTTGCGCGTGGCCATCAGCATGAAGCCGAGGGTGAGAAGGAACGAAACGATTAGGAAGAAGATATAGTTCGTCAGCACGAACGCCTCGGCTGTATCGACCGTGCCGTACAGGTCGTTCCAAGGCAGCACCGCATAGTGGTGGAGCTTGGACGCGAGCTTGTCAGAGAAGCCTTCCACGCGTTTCCTTCCTCCTTCACCTGGAACGGACGAGAACCCTGCCGTACCTCGTCAGTTCGATGGCGTACAGAACGAGAAAGCCGCCCGCCACTCCTGCGGCGAACGGCACGAACCCATCCGGGACGAAATGCCTGTAGGCAAAGAGGACGCCTGCGGCGATCGCCATCCGCGCGAAGAGCGACACGGCGGCGAGAGCAAGTCCGGCCTCGGGGTTTTCCGGTGTCATGGCCTTGAAACTTGCGCGCGACGACAGCACGAGCGCGGCACCGATGCCGACGCCCAGCACTGCGGCGACGGCCCAGTGAGCGAGCAGTGTCAAAACGCTATCCACAAGTGCGGGAGACAGAGACCATACCCCCTGATATGACACCAGAACCGGTCGACCGGGACGCAGCGCGCTCACCCACAAGAAAGCCCGTTAGCCTGTGCGTGCCGGCACACGGTCACGGATGTCGCTCGTGCTGGAGCCCCGGAAAGCGGCCCTATCGTACACGAACCCCAGCACCAGAACAAGCGCACGATTCAGTTAAGAAGTGACACGCCCTAAACCGGCGACCCGCCTAGAAGTCGCCGTTTTCCCGTCGCCCGACCACGTCAGACGCGGCAAGTCCGGACTCTTCCGGATCTTCTTCCGGATCTTCTCCCGGCTCCTCATCGGAATGGTGATGAGCGGCGTCGAACAAGCCGAGCCACGAGGCCATGAGAGCCGAGAGCCCGGCAAGGACGATGAACGTGAACAGCTTGATCGAAGTCGCAGCGTAGCGAACCGCGTATCCCCCGACCGCGAGCGCCGCCGACCACACGTAGATGATGAGCACCGTCTGACGCTGATCGAAACCACGACCGAGCAGCCGATGATGGATATGTCCTCTGTCCGCCTCCTGGATCGGCCGCTTGTGCCTGATGCGGCGAACGATCGCAGACGCCGTGTCGAAGATCGGCACGCCGATGATGAGCAACGGTACCGCGAGCGTAATGGCCGCTACCGACTTCATGACGCCGAGAAGGGATATGGTCGCAAGCGCAAACCCGAGGAACATCGCGCCTGAATCCCCCATAAAGATGCTCGCCGGATTGAAGTTGTATCGCAAGAACCCAATGCACGTGCCAATGAGCGCGGCGGCGAGCACTGCCGCTACCGGCTGATTCGATTGCATTGTGAGCGCGAGAAACGTTGCCGCCGCGATCGCCGTGACACCAGCCGCCAGACCATCCAAGCCATCAATGAGATTGATCACGTTCGCGAAGCCGACCATGTAGATAAGCGTGATCGGGACGCCGAGCAACCCCAGCGCTATCAGTCCACTGCCAAACGGGTGGCCGATAAAGTCGATCCGAACGCCAGACCCGATGACGACGAGAGACGCTACGATCTGTCCGATGAGTTTGGGACCCGGATCAAGCGTGATGATGTCGTCGACAACCCCGACTGCGAAGATGATCACGAGACCCGCGACCACGCCTGCAAACTGCGTCCCGCCGACTGCGAGAAGCTCACGCCATCCCAGGTACGTCTCCCCCGCAAGCTGCAGCGCAAGGGCCGCGCCAAAGCCCACGAACATGGCTATCCCGCCCAAACGCGAGATCGCTTGCGTGTGCACTTTGCGTCCGCCCGGCGTGTCGATGAGGCCGTACCTCACCGAGACGACACGCACGACCGGCGTGACCAAAAACGTCACCAGAGCCGCCACGACGATGAGGAACGCAATGTGCTGCACGCTCACAACTCGTCATCTCCCCTCGACGAGTCGCGGTACGACACCGGCCTCGGCACAGATCTCCTCGGCCAACGCATCGGGGTACGAATCCCTGAAAACTATGTCCGCAACACCTGCGTTGATCAGGATCTTCGCGCACAGCACGCACGGCTGATGGGTCGAGTACACGGTGGCGCCATCTATCACGATGCCGTGCCGGGCCGCCTGGATGACCGCGTTTTGCTCAGCGTGGATACCGCGGCAAAGCTCATGGTGGCTGCCCGAGGGTATTTCACGCTGATCGCGGAGACAGCCAACGTCCTCGCAGTGGCGCAACCCCGTGGGCGTCCCGTTGTAGCCCGTAGCGAGGATCCGCCGGTCTCTCACGAGGACGGCGCCTGTCTGGCGACGCAAGCATGTCGAACGGCCTGAGACCTGATCGGCGATGCTCATGAAGTATTCGTCCCACGAAGGGCGCGGCATGGCTTTACTGACCTCCGTGACTACCGGGTGCCAAACAGGCGATCACCAGCGTCGCCGAGACCAGGCACGATGTAGCCGTGATCGTTGAGGTGGCTGTCGACCGCGCACGTGTAGATCGTCACGCCGTCGCATGCCTTAACAACCTCCTCGATGCCCTCGGGGGCCGCGATGAGAACGAGGAGGCTCACCGCCTTGGCACCGCGCTCTTGCAAGAACTGCACCGCGGCGACGGCCGAGCCGCCTGTGGCGAGCATCGGATCGACGATTAGGATATCGCGCTCCCCGATGTCTTCGGGAAGCTTGCAGTAGTACTCGACAGGAAGGAGCGTCTCGGGATCTCGGTACAAGCCTATATGTCCGACCTTCGCGGCAGGAATAAGCTGAAGGATACCGTCGACCATACCGAGACCGGCACGCAAGATCGGGATCACCGCGACCTTCTTGCCTGCGAGCACGTACGTGGCCGTCTCCGTGATGGGGGTGGTCACCGTGGTCTTCGCGAGCTGGAACTCACGGGTTGCCTCGTACGCCATGAGCATCGCAAGCTCTCTTACGAGCTCGCGGAACTCTTTCGCGCCGGTGGCGACGTCCCTCATGATCGACAGCTTGTGCTGAATGAGCGGGTGGTCCATAACCACCACGTTGGAGTGCGCCTCGTGCTGTCGCGTCATCGAGCGTATTCCTCCTCGGATGTGCGGGCGGCTCTGGCCATCCCTACAACTCCGGGTAGAGCGGATGTGCGTCGAGCATGGCGCGCACGTCGGCGGCAATGTCAGCAAGACGCCGTTCATCACCGCGATGGAAGATCGCGTTGGCAAGCAGGCAGCCGACAGTGTGGGACTCGCCTTCAGTGAAGCCACGCGTAGTCATCGCAGCGGTGCCCACGCGGATGCCGCTTGTGACAAACGGGCTCTCGGGATCGTTGGGAATCGCATTCTTGTTGACAGTAAAGCCAACGTCTTCTAACAGCGCTTCGGCTTCCTTGCCGGTGATTTGGGCAGGGCGCAGATCGACGAGCATGAGGTGGTTGTCGGTGCCGCCCGAGACAAGCCTCAGCCCGCACTCTGCCATCGCCGCGCCCATCGCCTTTGCGTTGATGAGAACCTGATCGATGTATGCCGAGAACTCCGGGGTCATCGCTTCGTGAAACGCTACCGCCTTCGCGGCGATGATGTGTTCGAGGGGTCCGCCTTGCAGGCCCGGGAAGACCGCCTTGTCGATTGCGGCCGCGTGTTCCTCTTTGCACAGGATGAAACCAGCGCGTGGGCCTCTGAGTGTCTTGTGCGATGTTGAGGTCACGACATCAGCGACAGGAACTGGCGACGGATGCGCGCCGGTTGCCACAAGTCCAGCGATGTGCGCCATGTCCACCATGAAAATCGCGCCCACGTCTTTCGCGATCTCAGAGAACCTCTCAAAATCTATGACACGCGGGTACGCGCTCGCACCCGCGATTATCATCTTGGGGCGATGCTCGCGCGCCAGCCGTTCGACCTCATCGTAGTCGATCGTCTCGGTAGCCATGTCGAGCCCGTAGGGCACAACGTTGAACCACTTGCCCGAGAAGTTAACCGGAGATCCGTGGGTAAGGTGCCCGCCCATCGCGAGATTCATGCCCAAAACGGTGTCGCCCGGGGTGAGGAACGCGTAGAACGCCGCAAGGTTGGCTTGTGCACCCGCATGAGGCTGCACATTGGCGTGCTCCGCGCCAAAAAGGCGCTGCGCCCGCTCTCGCGCGAGACTCTCGACGATGTCGACCTTCTCGCACCCGCCGTAATATCGCTTGCCGGGAAGTCCCTCGGCGTACTTATTGGTGAGAACGGTTCCTGCCGCCTCGAGAACCGCCATCGAGACAAAGTTCTCGCTCGCGATGAGTTCAATCGTATTCCGCTGACGCTCAAGCTCGGCATCGAGCGCCGCCGCGAGTTCTGGGTCGTGTTTCGGAATGTACCTGAGTGTCATGCTCGCTTCGCTCCCCTTCTCACGCGGCGGCCATGGAACCGCCCTACGTACGTGCGCGTGGTACTCCGGCCAATGTCACACCCCGCGGTTCTCGTCCTCTAGAGCGGTAATCGCGTCGACCCGCCGCTGGTGCCTCCCGCCCTCGAACTCAGTCGAAAGAAAGACGTCTACAATCCGGCGGGCCACATCTTCGCCGAGCGTGCGGCTCCCCATCGTCACGACGTTGGCGTCGTTGTGAAGGCGCGACATGCGTGCCATCTCGGGATCGGACACGTTGGCCGCGCGCACACCGGACACCTTGTTCGCCGCGATCGCCACGCCTATTCCCGATCCGCACACCAGCACTCCGCGATCGGCATCGCCTGACGCGACCGCGTGACCGACTTTTGCGGCGAGCACGGGGTAGTCGACCGGTTGCTCGCTGTGCGTGCCAACGTCAACGACCTCGTGTCCTGCTTGGATGAGGTGCGATTCGAGTCTCTCTTTGAGTTCGAATCCCGCGTGATCGCTTCCAATCGAGATACGCATGCCCGTCCTATCGCGTCTTGTGAGGTGAATCGGAGGCGGCCCGCCAGGAGCCACCGCCGATTGTATACCAGCGGTCCGGCGGTGTCTCAGATCCGGCAGCGCCTCAGATCAACGCCATCCCAGCCTCCGAGCTCTCGCCGCGCTCAGTTCCCGCCGTGGGCGACAGCCATGATCTCCTGGGCAGGTATCGCGCCTTCGCGAATGATCGCCGGTGCAAGACCAGTGCAATCCACCACCGTAGATGGCATGCGATGAGCGGTCTGCCCACCGTTTAGCACAACATCGGCGGCCGCGATGATGCGCTCCTCTACTTCCGAAAAGTCGCCCGGCGCGGGGCGGCCGCTCGTGTTAGCTGATGTCGCGATGATCGGTCCACCTGACGCGTGTATGAGTTCCATCACGACCCGGTGGTCCGGTGAGCGGAGACCGACGGTCCCATCGTCGGCCTGGAAGTCCTTGCCGACGACGCCCGACGCCTTCACGACAAGCGTGAGCGCACCCGGCCAGAACTCCTTGGCGAGAGCGTGCGCATACTCCGGTACATCAACGCCGTACGTGTCAAGCAGCGTGTCGTCGTTCTCGACAAGCCAGGGCAGTGGGCTGTCAAGAGGCCTGACCTTCACATCGAAGATCTCATGCGGCCCAATCCAAGAATGCGCCGCGGCACCGATTCCGTAGACCGTCTCTGTGGGGAAGACAACAATCCCGCCGTCACGGAGTACTGTGGCGGCGAGATTGATGACTTCTGCGGACGGGTTCTCCGGGTCGATATGAAACACCTTGTTCATTGCGATCCGCCTCCGTTCGTCGAGTACGACTGCCCTGGCCTGACCGTTTGTCGTGGAGCTTTCGCCACCAACACGCGATCGCGTCCCACGAGATCCGATACGACTTCTACTTCTAGATACCACTCCCCAACCATTTCGGCAGCACGCCGGACACACGTTTCGTCAAGCTCCATCACACAGGCACCAGTGGGAGTAAGCCATTCGAGGGCATCCGTTGCGATCCGCCGCGCAATTCCGAGTCCGTCAGCGCCTCCATCGAGCGCAGCGGCAGGTTCGTGACCGGAGACTTCGAGCGGAAGCGATGCGAGATTCGCGGTGGGAATGTACGGCGGGTTCGCCGCAACGACATGTACCGTCCCCCGTAGCTCCGCCACAACAGGTGCGAACAAATCGCCGCACACCACACTCACCCGCTCCGCGACGCCGATACGCGCGGCGTTCTTCTCAGCGGTGACCACCGCGATTTCCGAGACATCCGTCGCCACGACTGTCGCTTGGGGGTGTTCGGACGCTATCGCGCATGCGATACAGCCAGACCCTGTGCAGATGTCTAACACGACCGGACTCTCCACACCGTTTAGCAGCTTCAGGCACTCGTCGACGAGAACCTCGGTCTCCGGCCGAGGGATGAACACCCCGGGAACGACGTGTACGACTATGTGACGGAACGGCATCTCTCCCGTGACGTACTGGAGTGGCTCGCCAGCCGCCCGCCGTTTGATCGAATCGCGCAAGGCCGTCCGCTCCGTCTCCGAAAGCGGGCGATCGAAATGCGCATAGAGCTCCACACGAGAGAGGCTGGTGGCCGCGGAAAGGAGCCACTCAGCTGAGCGACGCGGCACATCGACGCCGACGCGTTCGAAGTGCCTGGTCATCCACTCGAGCGCGTCTCGGATCGTCCAGACGCGACCCTCCATCAGACCACAGCCGCCAAGCGCTCCGCCCGGTCGGCGGCGGCGAGCGCATCGATCATGGGTGCGATCTCGCCCATGAGCACGCCGGGCAGGTTGTGGATGGTCAAACCGATCCGATGATCGGTGACGCGATCCTGCGGGATGTTGTACGTGCGGATCTTCTCGGAACGGTCGCCTGAGCCAATCTGGTTGCGCCGAGCGTCCCCGAGTTCACTTGCCCTGCGCTCAAGTTCCAGCTCGTAGAGGCGCGCGCGAAGCACCTTGAGCGCGTTTTCCCGGTTTTGCAGCTGGGACTTCTGGTTCTGCGACTGCACCACGAGTCCGGTAGGCAGATGAGTGATGCGTACCGCCGAATCGGTCGTGTTGACCGACTGTCCTCCCGGACCGCTGGAACGATACACGTCGATGCGAAGATCGTTCTGGTTGATCCCAATCTCAACGTCCTCGGCCTCAGGGAGCACCGCGACGGTCGCCGTCGACGTGTGGATTCGCCCGCTCGACTCAGTCGCTGGAACACGCTGGACCCGGTGCACGCCCGACTCGTACTTCATCTTCGAGTAGACGTTCGCGCCCTTCACTATGAACGAGACATCCTTGTAGCCCCCAACCTCGTTCTCGGACGCGTCGATCTCCTCGACTTTCCACCGTTGCGACTCAGCGTATCGCGTATACATCCGGTACAGGTCACCGGCGAACAAGCCCGCCTCGTCGCCCCCAGCGCCCGCGCGTATCTCGATGATGACGTTCTTCCCGTCGTTGGGATCGGAAGACACCATCATCACCTTGATCTCGTCTTCGAGCGGTTCCACACGTGCGCGCAGCTCCTCGAGCTCCTCCCGGGCAAGCTCTCGCATTTCTGGATCGGACTCAGTGCGGCTGATCTCCTCGGCCTCGCTGATCCCATCAAGCACGCCAAAGTACTCCGCAATCCGCTCGGCGAGCGGGGTCATCTGCGAATGCTCCCGCGCGAGAGGTGTGTAGACCTTCTGGTTTGAGAACACCTCGGGATCGGCGAGCTTACTACTGAGCTCACGGTAGGTCTGCACTATCGATTCGAGCTTGTCACGCATCACGGGAGCATCCTTCATGTCCGAGCTAGTTGTTCTCGCTGAGTAGAGCCGGGGGATTCACGTTGAAGGTTAGCACGTCTGACGCTCGACGGCGGGAAGCTGGTGTCATCCGCGCGTGACTCCACGATCACGACCCCTCGCGGTGGTTGCCACCGGAGCGGCCGTGCGATCTGGCGTCCCACCCGGCGGCGTGGAAACGCCAAAATACCCGCGAGGCGACGAGGAGGGCTGTCGCCACCGCAACGTAGACGGTCGCGAGCGCCGGCCTCGGGATATCGGTCAGTCGCAACGCGTGGCCAAGCGCGATCATCGACAGCACCACCGCCCAGGAGCGCACGGAGAAGAATCCGGCGACCCGGGCACTCGGTCCCCGTTCGCGGATTCGTGACGCGGCCTTGCGCGCGACAGGTTCGAGCAGGAAGCGGGCTTTCACGAGGCCGAGAATCACGCCGCCCGCCGCAAGGGAGAGAGCGAGTGCGACCGGTGTCTCGGCGAGCCAGAGTATCGCTCTCGAGCCGAGGACCGCCGCACCCGTCGCCCACAACATCCCAGCAAACGCGAGCTGCATGCGCTCGCCTCGCGCCACGGTTGGCGCGATTTCGCGCTGTTCGCCGTCGCGACCGGTTCGCATGACGCGCGCTGCGCGCACGACCGTACCCTACCGCTCAGCAAGAGCAGGCTCAAGCGACTCCCGCTCGATCACGGCGTTCATTGCTGTCACCGCGATCTCAACCATGCCCTCATCGGGCTCTCGCGTAGTCATGCGCTGGAGCTGCAGTCCCGGCCAAAGCACGACGCGCACGACCGGATTTTCGGGCACCCTGCCGGCCCACTTGATCACCTCGTACGCAAGGCCCGCGATGAGCGGCAAAAGGACTATGCGAAGAGAGATCGCCACACTCAAGATTACGAACCTGTTGTCACTGCCGATGAGGTCTGTGATCGCGCGAACCGGCACGATCGAGAACACGATGATCGCTATGACCATCACCATGAGTAGAAACGATGTTCCGCACCGGACGTGTAATGTCGTCTTTTCCTGAATGATTCGCGGCTCGAGCGGCAAGCCCTGTTCGTAGGCGTGGATCGTCTTGTGTTCGGCACCGTGATAGGCGAAGACCCGCTGGATGTCACGCATTCGGCTGATCGCCACGATGTAGAGGACGAACGCGACCACCCGTAACACACCGTCGACTAGGTTCCACGTAAACGGGCGCTCGATCGCCCCTCCTACCAAAAAGTTAGTCACCACCGCCGGCAAGATGACGAAGAGGACAACCGCCAGCACCACACCGAGCGTCATGGAAATCGTGATTTCCTTGCTCGACAGCTTGTCTTCCTCTGTCTCGCCGGCGTGCTCGGCCGAGATGGCGAACGCCTTCATCGCGAGCACGAGAGTCTCGTACATGCCTACAACGCCTCGGATGATCGGCGTACCGAGCCACGGGCGCTTCGAGACCGCCGTTGTGAGGTCGTGAGCCTCCAGATGGATACTCCCATCGGGCTTTCGCACCGCGATTGCCCAGTTGTGCTTTCCACGCATCATGATCCCCTCGATGACCGCCTGGCCACCGATGTGCGTGTGCTTGACCGGCATCACTCACTCCCTTTCGAGCCGAGCATCTCCCGCCACCCGGCTTTGATCTCCTTGGGTACGTTCGCGTGACTTGCCAACCACACAAGGTATACGGCTACGGCGGCAAGCGAGAGTCCCGCATCCGGCTGGTTGGTCCAATATGGCGCGCCGGGGAGTCTGAAGACGTCCATAATCGACAAGCCGAGTATAGCCGCGACAACCAGGGACGTGTTCGCCCCCGCTTTCAGACGTTCGCGGTACGCGCCTTGTCGCCGTTCGTCACCTGGACAAAGCGCCGAAGATAACGCCCACGACGCTGGCCTGAGCGCGAATGCGGTAAGCGGCGCAAGTGCGGCAAACAGCGTCCATGACCAGCCCTCACCGAGCAGAACCGTGAGCGATGTCGCGAAGATGAACGGCAGCCAGATGTGGGCAGCGACCGCGCCTCTGTCGAAACCCGCCCGTGACCGGGTACCCGAGAGAGCGGTGTTTCCGCCCCGGTGATCACTCACGGCGTTGCGCCTTTTCGTACGGCTCACCGCACGTCATCGTCCCTTCACGGCAGTGGCCGCGCCTACACGACGCTCCCGCGTCCATGAACAGGTACGGTGCCGAGGGTTCGACGAGGGCCAGCATCTGAAGAGCAAGTTCACGAATCTCCCACTGGGCCCTCTTGCAGCACCTCAGCTCGAAGAAGTGCAACAGTTCGCGAATGTTCATTGTGACAACGATCTTGGTTTCCATGGCGTTTGGCAGCACGTAGCGTGCGTCTTCCGCCGAAATCCCAGAGTCGATTAGCGTGCGATAGGCGGCAAAGGCCGCCTTCGTCGCTGCCTCAAAGCATGACATCCCTGCGGGATCGTTCGCGACACTCGGCGGGACAATGAAACACGGTTCCTCGGCGTAGGAAACGTACCGCTGCGACTGCTGGTTGTACGACGCAAGACGGTGCCGCACGAGCTGGTGTGTGAGCGCGCGTGACACGCCATCGATGGCGAAGGTGTAGGTGGCGTGCTCAAGCGCCGAATAGTGTCCCGAAGTCATGATGGTGCGCAGGACCGTGCGGACTGCGGCGTCTGGCATCGCGTCCATGAGCTCGGCCGCCCCGACGGGCGCGTAACAGAGCCGGGCGGCTACGGCCACAGCGCGCTCTGGATCGGGCGTGTGATAGAGCAGACGGACATCCACTACGTGCCTTCCTTGGAAAAGGTGCCGGGACAGGCGGCCTGTTCGCCCCGCCATTCTAGCAGTCATCACTTCGGACACGGAGCCTTCGAGACGAATCAAGGGCAAGCTATTAGGCTCGCCCTTGATCAAGCGTCGCGATCGTCGCGTTCGATGACCCGCTACTCGGCGGCCTCGGCGGCGATAGGGGCCTCGTCTCCCACCGCGTCCGCCGCTCCCGCAGCCGTAGCCTGCTTGGTCTCGAACTTGGCCGCCTTGGCCGCCTTCTCGGTCTCCTTGGCTTCGCGGGCCTGGCGCGCACTCAGTGCGGTTTCCTCAGCGGTTTTCTGGCGCGCCTTGCGCTCCGCGGCCTCCTTCTCCATGACAGACGCGGCCGCGTTCCCGAACTTGTCGGCAAAACGCTGGACGCGGCCACCGGAATCGACGAGCTTCTGCGTGCCCGTGTAGAACGGGTGACACTTGGAGCACAGTTCGACGTGGAGATCGCTCTTGGTGGAGCGGGTCT
Organism: Clostridiales bacterium; assembly: GCA_018333995.1. Classification (NCBI taxonomy): domain Bacteria; kingdom Bacillati; phylum Bacillota; class Clostridia; order Eubacteriales; species Clostridiales bacterium. The sequence goes on from JAGXSG010000032.1 coordinate 66,971, forward strand.
TGAAGGACTCGCCGCAAGAGCACGTCACCGTGGCTTCGACGTAATCCGGATGTATTCCCTGACGCACGTGCGTTCACCTCCGTGAGATGCCCTCGGTTTCCGACCGAGCGCGGACAGCCGCGGTAGCATACCACGCCATGGCGGACGACGCTACTGGCCTGGCTCACTCACCATCGAGTTCGCGATCTGGATAATCTCCTTCGCCGGCACCACGCCGTCGTGGCTGCGCAGAGCGTAAAAGACGGATCCCTCCACCCAGGAAAGCTGGCTAGAATCGACGTAGATGCCGGGCGCATCGTGGTAGTCAACGAGGTGTGCGTCAACGCCACGGACCTGCACAGTACTCCAGAACGGTTGTTCATCCGGTGCGAGGCCGACGGCATACAGGCTCTCAAGGGCACTCTTTGCAGACGACGCGTCCGCATGCGGAATCTGAATGAATATGAGCCCGTCGAAGAACTCGAAGACGACCTGCCGGGAGACAAGGTCAGCGTCAGCGCCCTCAGCCCCACTCTTGAGAAGTTGCTCTTCGTCGACTGACGGCCCGATCGCGAAACCGAGCGAGCGACGTCCACCGGTATTCGCAAGGTGCGGAAGCTGCCGGCCGACAACCCCCTCAGCTGATTCCCTGCTCGCAATCCGGGGCATTCCACGCGCCTCATAGTCCTCGATGGTACGAAGATCCGAGTCGCCATATCGTGCTGGAGTCTTTACCGTTAAGGGAGTACTCATTGTGTCCTGACCCCGCATCTCCCGAGGTCCCGTTCGTCCATCGACCACAATAGCAACCGCGAGGAGCACCAGCAGACCGACGACTGAACCGACCGCCACGAGCTGGTTTCTGGAAAACGTCATTCTTCCTCCGATCACACTCCGAGGCGGCCTTGGCGGCTCACACTTGCCGCCGCCCGCAGGGCCGCGCTACAGGTCGATCCCGTTCGTCTTCTCCTGGGCCTTCTTTGCCATTTTCGACAGGAACTCCTGATTCGACTCGGTCTGCCGAAGTCCCTTGATGAGCATGTCGATCGCGCGCTCGGCGTTGTCAACGCCATGCAGTATACGGCGAAGGCCCCACACGAACGGCGCTTCCATCGGATCGAGAAGCAGCTCCTCCTTGCGCGTGCCGCTCGTGACAACGTCGATTGCGGGGAAGATGCGGCGGTCGGCCATCCGGCGGTCGAGCCTGAGCTCCATGTTGCCGGTCCCCTTGAACTCCTCGAAGATGACCTCGTCCATCTTCGAGCCGGTCTCGACGAGGGCTGTGGCAAGTATCGTGAGCGACCCGCCGTGCTCGATATTGCGGGCCGCGCCGAAGAAACGCTTGGGCGGGTAGAGCGCGGTGGAGTCCACACCACCGGACAGGATGCGTCCAGACGCCGGGGTGGCGAGGTTGTACGCACGGGCAAGACGCGTGATCGAGTCGAGCAGAATGACGACGTCAAAGCCGCTCTCCACGAGACGTTTCGCCCGCTCCATGAGCAACTCGGCGACAGCGATGTGGTTCTCGGAGGGCATGTCGAACGTCGAACTCACGACCTCGCCGTGGATCGAGCGCTCCATGTCGGTGACCTCTTCGGGACGCTCGTCGACGAGGAGGCACATCAGGTACACCTCGGGGTTGTTTGCCGTAATCGAAGCGGCGATATCCTTGAGGATCGTAGTCTTGCCAGCCTTGGGTGGCGACACGATAAGGCCGCGCTGCCCCTTACCGATCGGTGCGATGAGGTCGATGATCCGCGCGGTCAGATCCCCCCTGCCGATCTCGAGGCGGAACCGCTCATCTGGGTAGACCGGGGTCAGGTCGCGGAAGTTCTTGCGTCCGCGGACCTCCTCAGGTGAGCGTCCGTTGATCATGTCGATACGCTGGAGCGCCGGATATTTCTCGCTCTCCTTGGGTGGCCGCACCTGGCCTTTGATGAGATCGCCCCGGCGCAGCTCTCCCCTGCGGATCTGCGACATCGAGCAGTACACGTCGGTATCACCGGGCAGATAGCCAGAGGTGCGGATGAATCCGTACCCCTCTGGGAGCACATCGAGAATCCCGCTGATCTCAACGAACCCCTCGGCCTTTACTTTCGCTTCGAGCACGGCGCAGATGAGATCGTCTTTCTTGCGCAACTCTTTCACCTCGAGACCAAGCTCAAGTGCCATCTCCTTGAGCTCAGCAACCTTCTTCGCTTCGAGGTCAGCGCGAGTGATCGAGGGCTTTTGATCCTGGGGCTGGCCGCTACCGCGGCGGCCGCGCTTGCGTGGCCTAGCACTCATGAGTTCTTGACCTTCTCCCAATCAGCGAGGAACGACTCGACTCCGCGATCGGTCAGCGGATGTCTTACGCACCTCTCCAGCACCCCAAAGGGAACCGTCGCGATACTGGCGCCGAGGAGCGCGGCGCCCACCACGTGCTGCGGGTGACGGACGCTCGCCGCGATGACCTCGACAGAGTGCCCGAAATCGTAGTTTGCGAGCGCGGCGATCACGTTGCCGAGATGCTCGAGGCCATCTTCGGAAATGTCATCAAAGCGGCCAACGAACGGAGAGACGTACGCCGCGCCCGAACGGGCGGCAAGGATAGCCTGGGGCACCGTGAAGCACAGCGTCATGTTAACGCGGATGCCCTTGTCGGCGAGCGCCCGGGTAGCCGCGAGGCCCTCGGGTATGGTCGGCACCTTCACGACGACGTTGGGGTGGAGGGCGGCAAGTTCGATGCCCTCCACGACTATCTCATCCCGGGTCAGCGTGACCGTCTCGGCCGAGACTGGCCCGTCGACGATTTCGCAGATGCGGACGATGTGATCGTGGAACTCGGCAAGCTTACCTCCCTCACGTGCGTAGAGGGTCGGGTTGGTGGTAACGCCGGAGAGAACCCCCCAGCTAGCGGCCTCTTCGATCTCCGCTAGGTTCGCGGTGTCCAAAAAGAACTTCACGTGGACTGCATCCTCCTTCTTCACGTTCGTCCGCGACGCGGGCGAATCAGTCGGTCTTCTCCTCAAGCACGGCGCTGACAACGTGCTCAAGTGTCTCGGCCACGGTACGGTCGAGCTGATGGCTGTGGATGACCGGTATCCCGTTCTCGACGGCCATCTGCTCGATGTAGTGCCCGAGCATGCGGATATTGTCGAAGTTCGAGCGGTACCGCTCGAACGGACGCAACCCGTCTGTCTGGACCTCACGGATGTAAAAGTGACTGCGGTGGGACTGTTCGTCGTCGACAGCGATGACAATCTGCACGACACGTCCGCCGGGGAACTCCTCGGCGTCGATGTACCCGGGAACGAGATGAACCCCCTCGACTACGAGGCTCACGCCCTCCTTGACGCTTCGCTCGATGAGCGACGTGACCCCCGTAGTCACCACCGCCGTCTGTTCGCGAAAACCGATGATAACCGGATCAGCGCCAGGAGGGACGGGTACTCGCAGGCTTCGCCACGCATCGAAGGCGCTCATGTGGATGGCGGGCATGAGTTCCTCGGTAAAGATACCACGCATCACCTCGCGAATGGAATCCGTCGATACGAAACGCGTGATACCGAGCCGATGTGCCACTTCGGCGGCGATCGTCGATTTGCCCACGCCGGTCGTGCCGCCGATCAGCACGATGAGCGGGGTGTCGATTCCGCTCACCGCGGTGAGGCGCCGGTAACGGTCGGCGTACTCGGGACCAACCATGCGTTCGAGATACTCGGTGGCAAGCGTGCGCAGACGTGAGATGGTGATTGAGAGCTCGTCGCGTTCGCGCAGGTCCTCCTGGATCGCCTGCGCTACGGTGTAAGCGGCCGAGGGAGGCATCCCTGTGGCCGTAAACGACTGCGCGAGCAAACCCTTCGAGAAAGGTAATCCGTGGCGCTTATCGCTCAGGATGATCGTCTTCGAGGTGTGGGCCATGCGTCACGCCCCCCTTTCCGCGCGACGGCTAAATGCCACGTCAGCCACACGGTCGATCGCCGCGTCGAGGTCGCTTCCGTCCACTGAAATGGGAACGTTGTCGCAGAGCACGGTCGGCACGCCAACCTCCTCGCCAACAGCGGCAACGACATCGATCGCGGCCGCCTTGAGCTCGGTGAGCAACACGTCGTACCGTCCCGCGCACGCTGCCATCTCACGTCGTAGCAGCGAGCGGTTCGAAAGACTCGCACTCGCGCCCACGACCGTGCACCCGTACTCCGCCTCAAGGTGAGCGGTCATCAGGCCGAGCGCTTCGGCGGGGGCCGTCGTCGCAAAGAACACGCGCGCGCCGTCAACCGGCTCGATTGGAGAGGGCCTGAACGTCGTAGCGAGCACCGGGACGCCTGGCCGGATCTCTCGCACCGCTTCGATGAGCCCGGTCACCTCGGCGGCGGTGGCGGTAGGCTCCTCGGCGGCCGCGATTACAACTAAGTCGGCCCGCGCGAGCCGGAATGGGCCAAAGTAGTCACGCACGTACCTCATCCCGCGACCCGCGCCTACAACGAGGATGTTGGCGTCCGCGTGAACCGGGGGTATCGCCGCGCCAGACCCTTCAAGCACGATCAGCTCTTTGCCGAGTGAATCGGCGAGCCGGGCACCCTCAGGGACGTTGGAGAAAAACGTCTCGCCCGCCATGCCGCCTCCACACCGGCGGCAACCCACAGTGGCGACCCGGCTCATCACGGCGTCCTCGTAGTTGTCCGATGACGCATGTTTGCCCTGCCGCGCGAGTTCGAGCAGGTCGGGGGTGGTGAGCGCCACCTCGTCCCCGCGGATCAGCTCAGGCTTTCCGGGGCCGCCGCGTCCCATCGCAAGCACCACGATATCGTGCCCGCGAGCGGTCAGACGGCGAGCGACGTACGCCGAGATCGCGGTCTTGCCCACGCGCTTGCCAGTGCCGATCACCCCGAGGGTGGGCGTATGAGTGCTCAAGCGCGCAGCAGGTGGTGTGAAGCGGAAGTCAGCTCCCCGGTACTCGACCCCGCGCGCGAGCGCGATTCCAGCAAGACGGAAGCGGTCCGCCGAGTTGACAACAGGCTCGTCGGACAGGTCGATGAGAGCGCACGGCTCGTATCGCGTGATAGCGGCCTCGACCGCTTCCGATGAGGTTTCCGCCACCACGAGCGGCACACCATAGACGTCGATTCCCGCGTCGAGATCGACCTTCTCCGTCCCGCCGAGAAACACAGCAGCCACCACATCGTGCTCCGCCGAGAGGGCCGCGAGCGCGAACCGGACGACCGGCGGGTAGTGTTCCCCGTCGATGAGCGCGACGACCCTCGTCACGACGTCACCACACCCTCCGGCTCGGGACGCCACCGGCAGTACTGGCGGCTCACGTCGCGGAAGTCGGCGACGCACTCAGGTTCGTTGAATGGCTCCTTGAGGAGCACGCGCACGCGTTGCATCTCATGGATCTCGATGATGTTGTAGCACGGCCTCACACGACCCCGCAGCCGGTGCGTGCACGCGGTCCCCGCGTTCACGATCAACGTCTCTTCGAGGCGCCACACATTGGGAACGTGCTTGTGCCCGCAGAGCACGAGGTCCGTACCGCTGCTCGACAACACCCGCAACATGTCTCCTGCGTCGTAGACGATGTTTCGCTCGCGGCCGGTTCCAGGGACGGGCACCAGATGGTGGTGCATGCACACGACCTTGAACTCCGTGGGATCGCTGAATCGCTCCTCGATCCACCGATAGCGCTCACGGCCGACACGCCCGGAGTCCAAGTCCGGTTCGCTCGAATCTATGGCAAGCAGCCGGATCCGTCCCACAAGAAGCTCGCGGCTTCTGGCTCCGAAAAGCTCGCTGAAGTGTTCGTCTCCCACATTGCGCGAGTCGTGGTTGCCCATCACCACGAGCCGCGTCTGACACTGGATCGCGTCGAGCAGGCGCTTCGCCTGTCTGAACTCCTGACGGAACCCCATGTCCGTCAGGTCGCCGGTGACCACGACCACGTCCGGCTCGAGCACATTGAGCTCGTCGACCACCCGAGTCGCGAGGGACGGGATGTGGTAGCGCGACCCGCAGTGCAAGTCCGAGATGTGTGCGATCACGAACGGCGAGCGTTCGCTCACGGTCCCTCCTTCCCTCAGCGCGGCAACACGTCGCGAACCGCATCAGCGTCAGGGGCATATCCAAAGAGGCTCTCGAGGCGAGCGCCGAATCCGATCAAGCTTCTGAGCATCTGCGTGTAGTCAGGCTCCCTGTACGTCACGACGACCGGTTCACCTTCTATGCCGCCAAGCTCAGCGGCGCGAGCCAGTGCGTCATTGAATGTGCCGAGGGAGTCGATAAGCCCCATCTCCTCGGCCACCATGCCAGGCCACAGCCATCCGTCAGCCATCTTTTTCACCTCGGCCTCAGGCAATCCGCGTCCCTCGGCCACGATGCGAATGAACTCTTGGTACGAGCCGTCGATCCACTCCTGGAAAAGCGCGGTCTCAGTGGCTGTCAAGCTCCGGTAAGGACTGCCCGCGTCCTTGTGCTCGCCAGCTGTCAAGACCGTGAACTCGACGCCGAGCGTGTCGAGCAACCCCGCGAAGTTGGGAATCTGAGCGATTACGCCAATACTTCCGATCGACGAGGTGGGTGTAGCTACGATCTCGTCGGCCTGTGCCGCCACCATGTACGCGCCAGACGCGCACACGTCACCCACGCTGACCACAACGGGCTTCGTCGCGCGCGCTACTTCCATCGCTATCTCCTGTGACGCCGCCACAGTTCCACCGGGCGAATCGATCCTAATGAGGACAGCCTTGACCGCGGGGTCGTCCATCGCCCTGTCGAGCTGGTCGACAAAGTACTCGGGAGTAATGTAGCCGCTGTAGACACTGCCTGTGCCAGCTATGACGCCGTCGATATGCAGGAGGGCGACCGCGTCACCCGTAGGCATCGGCATCCCGGCGCCAAACGAGCCCACGAACGCGAGCGCGGAACACCCGCACAATCCGAGCACGAGTACGAGGATGAGCGCGACCGCGACCTTCCACCCGGCACCCGAACGCCGCGGCTCGGAAGGCGGCGCCGGCGCGGGTGCGTGATATACGGGAGCCTGTGCGATAGGACTCGTTCCCTCTTCACTCATCGGATCCTCCAGGGGAGATGGCGTCGTGTGACGCGAGAGACGCAAGCAGGGCAAACGGCGCAAGCGGTACATGTATATTCCCCGACCAGGTGGCACCAGGTCAACCACGCGCTACGGCGGCCTACCCTTCGAGCACGGCCGTGCCGCTCCGATCGACCGGCAACGCCATGGGTGCGATGTACCCTCCTATCGCGATCACCCTCTTGCTCGCTCGGCGAGCAACGTCTTTGGCCCGGGCGAACGCCGATGCGTCATCGTCGGCCGTCACGATCCCTATGACGGTAGGGCCAGCTCCCGAGAGCACCGCGCCTAGCGCACCCGCATGCTTGAGCACCTGGGCGACGTCGGCGAGTCCCGGTACCGCGGCGGCACGGTATGGTTCATGGAGACGGTCGGCAAGGCCCGCGGCGATGAGCTCGTCCCGCCCGAGCACGAGACCGGCCGCAAGCAACGCCGCCCGGCCCGCGTTGAACGCCGCGTCCTCGTGAGGGACCACTTCAGGAAGCAGTCCCCGGGACGCACTCGTCAGCAGGGGCGCCGCCGCTACCGCGACCACCGCGGCGAGTCCGCAACCGATCGGCAGAGCGCGCGCGGCAGGGCCGTCTGGCCCACGCCACCCGATGGTGAACCCTCCCAGAAGCGCCGCCGCCACATTATCGGGATGCCCCTCCATGTCGACCGCGAGCTCTAACAACCGCTCCCTGCCGAGAAGACCGCCGCACATCGTGTCGCCCAGCAAGAGGCCGCCGACGATCGCGGCTGCCGAGGAGCCCAAGCCCCTGCCTGCCGGGATTCCGTTCTCGCACTCGATTCGTGCGGCTATCGGTGCCCCGCTGACCTCGGCGAAGACTCGCGCCATCGCCAGCGCGACCTGATTTGCCGCTCCTTGGTCGAGAGTGCCCCTCCCCTCGCCCTCAACAGAGACGCTCCACTGCGCCGACGGTGTCGCCCTGAAGGTGTTGTACAGCCCCAGCGCCAGCCCGAACGAGTCGTAGCCCGGGCCAAGATTGGCCGCGCTCGCCGGGACGCGCACGGATGCCGGTCGCATGTGAGCTATATCTCTTCCACCCGGATGACCGAGCCGATCGATTCGAGCACGTCGAGTTTCTCGATTTCGGCGAGCGACGCGCGCACGTCACGCTCGCGCGCCTGGTGCGTCACGTACACGATCTCGGCTATGGGACCCTCGTTGGTCTTTTGGATAACGCTCGCAAGCGAGACCCCGTGTTCGCCAAAGACGCGCGCGACAGCGGCGAGCACACCGGGCGCGTCCGAGACAAGGACGCGCACGTAGTACGCGGTCTCGAGGTCGGCCAGATCACGGATGGCGAGTTCCTCGTTGCACGTGCACCCAACTAAGCCGAGGCACCCGCGCGCGATGTGGCGAGCGACCTCTATCACGTCGCCTACGACCGCGCTCGCGGCCGGCAGCGAACCCGCACCCTCACCAAAAAACATCGTCTCGCCCACCGAGTCGCCCACGACGTAAATCGCGTTGTAGACGCCGCTCACGCTAGCGAGCGGGTGGCTGACCGGGATCATCGTGGGGTGGACACGGATATCAATGCCCCCAGCCGTGCGACGCGCGATCGCAAGCAGCTTGATCGCGTACCCCATCTCGGTGGCGTAGGCGACGTCAGCGTCTGTGATCGAGCGGATCCCCTCGGCTGGGACCTCATCGATGACGACCCGGCTGTTAAACGCAATCGACGCGAGGATCGCGATCTTGGCGGCCGCGTCCAGGCCATCGACGTCTGCGGTGGGGTCTGCCTCGGCGAAGCCTTTGGCCTGCGCCTCGGCAAGCGCGGTCGCGTAATCGAGCCCGTCATCGGCCATGCGAGTCAGCATGTAGTTGGTGGTGCCGTTTACGATACCCACGACACTCGTGAGCTCATTTGAGACGAGGCAGTGCTTGAGCGGGCCGATGATCGGGATGCCTCCGCCTACACTGGCCTCAAACGCCACGTCAACGCCAGCGGCGGCCGCCGCGTCCATGACCTCTTGGCCGTGAGTCGCCATGAGCGCCTTGTTAGCCGTGACAACCGACTTGCCCGTGCGCAACGCGTCGAGAACTAGCGTGCGAGCGACACCCGTCCCGCCAACGAGCTCGATGACGATATCGACGGCAGGATCGTCAATGACTTCAGCCGCATTCGTGGTAAATGAGCCGTTCGGCAGGCCGAGAGCGGCTGCGCGCTCCTCGTCGCGGTCGGCGAACCGGATGAGCGCGATATCCACACCGGCTCGGCGGCGAAAATCCTCGCGGTGGCGGCGGATGATCTCGACTACCCCGGAGCCGACCGTCCCGAGTCCGATCAGGCCGACGTTAATAGTGCGCATGGGTCTCCTTAGCGTGGGACAGCGACACGACTTGGCGACCCTTGGCCGCTCGCGGCCATTGTACCCGACGCGCGACTCGGTGCGCCGAGACCTCAATACGTCTCAGTGATGCCTGCCCCGAGAGCCACCGTCGCCAAAATGTACGCCGCCTTCGAACCGTCATCAGCCAGCTCAACGACCGACTCCGCACCGGCGCCCTTCGAGAAGTAGAGGACCCGGCCGGACCCCCCTGGGCCTGGCTCGTCGGAATCGAGCACCCAGTTGGCGTTGGCATACGACCGCCGGTACCACTCGGCGATGACCTCGACCGGCTCGGTGATGCGGATCTCATACGCCCACACGCTATCTGGCGATACCACCTCGGAGGACACGACTTCACCGCCCACAACCGGGACCTGGAAGGGGAACCCCTGGGCAAGCTCGGATGACTTACGGGCATTGTCCATCGCGAGGGCGACCGTGTCGAAGGCGACAGGAGCCTCCGGCGCGATACCGTCCGACGAAACACGAGGTCCGGCGGCGCAGCCGATGCCGCTAGCAAGAACTACGACAAGCGCGATAACACTGAAGATGCGAGAAATCACCATAACGACAGTGTAGCGCGGAGCTCAGGGCTGGGCACGACGCGATTTTTCCCCGACGACTTGGCCTTGTAGAGCGCGAGATCGGCGCAACGGATAATGCCATCTGGCTCCTCTGCATCATCTGGATACGTTGCGACACCTATAGATGCGGTGAGCGGCTGAAAGCCGCCTTGGGTGCTAGTCGCTAGCTCCACACGCTCGATGGCGCTGCGTACCCTGCTCGCCACTTCGTGCGCCGCTGCCGGGTCGGCGCCCGGGAGCACGATCGAGAACTCCTCGCCTCCATACCGGTACACGATGTCGGTCTCGCGAACGGCATCAGTGATGGCCTTGGCCATGACTTGAAGCGCCGCGTCTCCCGCCTGATGTCCGAAGCGATCGTTGTAGACCTTGAAGTCATCGAGGTCGACCATCGCAAACGACAACGGCAAGCCGGTGCGCTTCGCGCGCGCCATCTCCAGTCGCAAATCGTCTTCGAGCTTGCGAACGTTCCAGACACTCGTCAGCGGATCTGTGAGTGAAAGCCACTCTGTCTGCTTGTGGACGCGATCAAGGTCGCGACCGATCCACAACCAGCCGCCAAGGGCGACCGCGAGCAGCGGCACGAATACACCGAAGTGAGTCGCGAGATCCTTGCTTACCTCGCCTGCGATGTGTCCGCGGTCGACCCCCACCCTTACGAACCACGGCACGCTTTGCACCGGCGTGAACCCGCACACCATCTTGGTTCCGTCAGGCAGCGTGAGACGGTCAATCCCCTCCCTGCGCTCACGCATGTCGGCGACGCGCATGCTCTCACTCACATCGGTCCCAACCCACAACTCGGGATCCCGGTTGCGTGCGATCATCGTGCCATCCGCTGCGATGACCGAGATCGTGGTGTGATCCGGCACGGCTTCTTTCATGACCCGGTCCTGAACGCGTGTCAGGTGCATGGCGGCGGCCACAAAGCCAAGACGCTCGCCATTCATTCCGTACACCGGATAACAGATGTGCACGACGGGCGCACCGGTGATCCGCCCGTACATGAAGTCACCGACCGCGACGTCATCACTGGCCATCGCGCGTTTGAAGTAGACAGTATCAGCGACGTTGAGCACACCCGTAGAGTCCGCCGAGTGCTTGCCCGCAGCCCTGATATCACCGTTGATGTCAACAAAAATGATGTTCGCGTGGTGCGGATAGTGGACGAGCATCTCGCGCAACCACACGTCGACGGCCGCGTAATCGGCCGTCCTGACATCGCGATTTGCGGCGATCGCCCTGAGCAGTTCGCTCGTGGAGACGAGATAGTCATCGAGCGTCGCCGAGACACTCTGCGCTCTCAGGAGCCCTTCCCGGTACGCCTCCTGTTCGAGCTTCGCGTTGATGTCCCACGCCTTGTACCCCGAGAACAGCACGAATGGCAGTACCATGATCCCGAGCAGCACGATAAGGCGCCCGCGCAGCGAGAACCTGCGCTCACGCGTGTTTAGACCCATGGAATCACGAGGCGGCATCAGGGCTCCGTCGGGACCGGCATACTACCAGATGTATCGGCCGTCAACGAGCGCGCTTGAGCGTTGTTTCACTAATGAGCGGTCAGCCGCGCCTTACCCCTCATCGCAGCGCAGCAGGTCGTCGTAGGTCTCGCGCCTCACAGACCATCGCCACTCACCGTCGCGCACGAAGACAACGCCCGGGCGGACCTGCTTGTTGTAGTTGCTCGCCATCGACTGGCAGTACGCGCCCGTTGCGCAAACGCAGAGAACGTCGCCGGGCTCGGGGTGCTGCAGGGGCGCGTCGTTGACGACGATGTCGCCACTTTCGCAGTGCTTCCCCGCAACCGTGGCGACCATCTCGCGAGGCTGGTCGGCCTTGTTGGCGATGAGCGCCTCGTAGTGCGCGTCATAAAGCGACGTGCGGATGTTGTCGCTCATTCCCCCGTCGACCGCCACGTACGTGCGAATGCCGGGAATCTCCTTGACCGAGCCAACCGTGTAAAGCGTCACGCCCGCGTTGGCGACGATCGAGCGGCCGGGTTCGACCGCCATCCTCGGCACGGCGAGTCCGTGCTTCTCGCACTCCTCCTTGATGCCGTCGACGACAATCTTGCCAAAATCCTTCACCGTCGAGGGCTCATCGGGAACGCCGTATGCCACGCCGAGACCGCCACCGACGTCGAGCATGCGAACCGGAACGCCTGTTTCGGCCTGAATCTCGCGCATGAACGTGACCATCACCTCAATGGCCATCGCGAAGCTATGGAGCGCGTATATCTGCGAGCCAATGTGCATGTGCAACCCGTCAAAATCGATCCCGGGAAGCTCTATCGCGCGCTTGACCGCCTGCATCGCAAGCCCCTGGTTGAGGCCGAAGCCAAACTTGGAGTCCTCGGCGCCGGTCATGATGAAATCGTGCGTGTCGGCCTCGACGCCGGGCGTCACGCGAATGAGCACCTTTTGCGTGACGCCGCGCTCCGCGGCGAGCGCCGAGAGGCGCTCCATCTCCTCGAAGTTGTCGACCACCACGCGCCCGATACCCGCGTCGAGGCACTCGGCAAGCTCGGCTGGCGTCTTGTTGTTGCCATGCATCTGCACGCGGTCCATCGGGAACCCGGCGCGCACGGCGTAGGCGAGTTCGCCCCCCGAGGCGCAAAGCAGGCAGCAGTCTTCCTCGGCCACGATCTTGACCATCGCAAGCGAGATGAACGCCTTGCCGGCGTAGACAACGTCGACATCGGGCCAGTGGTAGCGCGTCCACTTCACGTATTCGGAAAGCTGGTGACGGATGGTCACCTCGTCCATGACGTAGAGCGCGGTACCCGCCTCGCGAGCAAGGTCTGCCACGTCGACGCCACCGATGCAGAGGCGCCCGTCGCAGACCTCGGCGGTCATCGGCAGCACGCTCATGAGGTCGTGCGCGGTCTTGGCGTCAGGCACTGCGGGCGGTCGGCTTTTGGAAGGCTTGCCCATGGTGGTCTCCCTACATCCTCTCGGGTGCGCTCACGCCGATGAGCGAGAGCACGGTGGCGAGCGCGACGCGCGTGGCGTCGACGGCATACAGTCGCGCGGCGGTGAGCTCCGGCTCTTGGGGGTCGACAACCCGGCACCGCGTATAGAACTGGTGGAACGTCTGCGCGAGTTCCTCGGCGTAACGCGTGAGTTTGTGCGGCGCGAGTTGGCGCGCGGCGACCTCGACCACCTCGGTGAACTCGGCGAGTTTGCGCATGAGCGTGAGTTCGGGATCAGAATCGAGCAAGCCGAGGGGCGCGTCGGAGCGAACAAGCGCGGCGGCGGTCGCGGCGATGTCGACGCTCGTGTCGGTCGTGTCGGCGCCAGCGGCCTTGCGCAAGATCGCGCAGATGCGCGCGTGCGCGTACTGGACGTAGTAGACGGGGTTCTCGGCGGACTGCTCTTTTGCGAGCGCGATGTCGAAGTCGAGCGGCTGGTCGGTAGAGCGGCGCAAGAAGAAGTAGCGCGCCGCATCGGGTCCGACCTCGTCGAGCAGGTCTTCGAAGGTAACCATCTCGCCGGTGCGCTTGCTCATCCGGACGACCTCGCCGGCGCGAAACAGGTTCACGAGCTGGCCGATGACCACATCGAGTTTCCCCTCGTGGCCAAGCGCGGCGACCGCGGCCTCCATTCGCTTGACGTAGCCGTGGTGGTCCGCGCCCCAGATGTCGATGACGCGATCGAATCCGCGGTCGTACTTGTGGGCGTGATACGCGATGTCAGCCGCGAAGTACGTGTAGGCGCCGTCGGCTTTTTTGAGCACTCGGTCCTTGTCGTCTGAAAACGCCGTGGAGCGGAACCACGTCGCGCCCTCGTGCTCATAGATGTGTCCCGCTGTGCGAAGCCGGTCGATAGCACGCTCGATGGCCGAGGAGGAACCGTCAGCGGCGACCGGTGCGTGGAGGGTGCGCTCCGCGAACCACACATCAAACTTGACACCCATCCCCAATAGCACCTGTTTGAGGTGCTCGAGCACCTGCGCGTACGCCTTCTCCTTGAAGTGCGCCTCCCGTGCCGCGGAATCAGCGTCTGCCCACTCCTCGCCCTCCTCGGCGTAGATCTCACGAGCGATCTCGACGATATAGGCGCCGCGGTAACCCTCCTCCGGGAAGGCCGCGTCACGTCCGCACAGCTCGAGATAGCGTGCCGTCACCGAGGCGGCGAAAACATCCATCTGCACGCCTTGGTCGTTGATGTAGAACTCGCGCTCGACCTGCCATCCAGCGTGGGCGAGCACACGAGCCATGCTGTCGCCGAGCGCCGCCCACCGGCCGT
>JAGXSG010000033.1 GCA_018333995.1 Clostridiales bacterium
AGTGCGGAGGGTGCCGGGGGGGCGGGGGGGGCGGGGGGTGCGGGGGGTGTCGCTTCAAGCGGAGGCAGCAAGTCGAGAAGGTCATCGTGTTCGGGCTCGGGCTCGGGCTCCGGCGCGGGCTCAACCGGCTCTACGCGCTCAACCGGGACATCCGGGACATCCGGGACATCATCGTGCGGACGCCAATCACCAGCTCGCAGCGGTGTCGCGAGCGCTCCATGCAACAGAGCCGTGCGGGTACGTCCGTCCTCGACGGGCGAATCGAGCACTCCGGTCTCATCGGCGGATGTGGTCTGTCTGCGAGCACTCACCCGTTTGCGCGCACGCAGCGAAACTGCCAGGTACACGATCGCCGCGAGGAGAAGTGCGAATGACCCGGCCAAGATGTAGAGCCGAGGGTCCACCCGTCACCCCATGCTATCGAGAATGCGGTAGAGCAGGCCGAGCAGTACGGCCTTCACCGAGTCCCTGTCCCGCGCGTCCACCGGCAGAAGTGGAACACTGTCGTCGATGCCAAGGTCGGCGCGGAGCGCTCGCAGCGCGTCGAGGTCATCGGCGGCGACCTTGTTCGCCGCGACCACGAAGGGCACGTCGGACATCTGGCGGAAGAACTCGATCATGCTCCGGGCGTCGGCAAGTGAGTCTGCTGCCATCGCATCGACGAGAAGCACAAATCCGAGCATCCCCTCGGAAAGCGTCTCCCACATGAACGAGAACCGCTCCTGGCCGGGTGTCCCGAAGAGGTAGAGGACCACGTCGTCTGAGACCGTGATGCGTCCGAAATCCATCGCGACGGTGGTCTCGCCCGAGCCCTCGTTCCCGATATCGCTCACCTGACGCTCGGTAGAGAGCACGGTGATCTCACTCACCGATTTGATAAATGTGGTTTTGCCCGCGTTGAACGGGCCAGTCACGACGACCTTCACCGACTGCATCATGCCGCCCGATCTTTGATCACAGTTTCTTCACGCCCTCGATGATCTTGAGCACAAGTGCTCGGTCTACGGCCTGGTCCCGCTTGATGCCAAACTCGCGACCGGAGTCCGGCAACTTGTTGACGCTGGCCTTGGGTCGCGAACGCTCGATACCGGTAAGCGCGTTAAGTTCATCACCAAGTCCGCTACGGATGCTGATGTCAAAATCACCGTCGTCGAACTCGGCGAGAAAGGAGTCGGTCGAGATGATTCCTTCCGTTGGCGGCGGTGAGTCCGCGAACGTCTCGCTTTGGATGATTCCGACAGCCGGTTCAACTGGCGCCTGCTCAAGAGAGTCCAGGATGTCACCGAGGTCCGGTGCTCGCTGTTGTTCATCGGCAGCTTCTCGGGCCTCCTGGACAGGGGCGTGCTCGTCTACGTCCGGCAGCACGCCGAGCGGAGCCCGCACGGCGTCCTTCGACAAGCGCTCAACCTGAAGCGGCTCGATGTCGCGATCATCGGTTTCAAGAAGGATGGGGCCAAGCTCAGGCTCGAACTGAGGTTCCGGTTCTGGTTCGAGCAGATCGGCGGTGAGCGGCTCTCCGAGTCCGAGAGCGAGCAGATCCCGCTCGAAGTCTGGTTCGGGCTCGGGCTCTGGCTCCGGTTCGGGCTCGGGCTCTGGCTCCGGTTCGGGCTCGGGCTCTGGCTCTGGTCCGGGCTCTGGCTCCGGTTCGGGCTCCGGTTCGGGTTCTGGTTCGGGCTCGGGTTCTGGTTCTGGTTCTGCCGCCGCCGGCTGTTCGAGCACTCCCATCATCTGCTCGAACACGGCCATGTCGTCAGAACTGGGCGTTTGCCTGGGCTCAGCGGCCAGGAACTTCGGAACCTCAGGCACACGATCCGGTTCTGGCTCGGGCGCTGGTGCAGGTGCGGGCGCAGTCTGCGGCGCGGGTGTGGGCGCGGGCGCCACCTGCGGCGCTGGCACCGGCGCGGGTGCTGGCGCGGGTACCGCAGCCGCGGCTGCGGCCCTGAGCGCCGCGGCTTCGGCCTCCCTCTCGGTGCGCTCGGCACGCAGACGGGCCGCTTCCGCGTCAGACGCGAACTCGAGGAGTCCCGCGCTGAACAGCCCGTACACTATGCGCGCAACTTCGAAATCAGTGCGTGAGGTCTCGCGAGCGAGTTCCGCCACGCTCCGCGTGCCATCAATCAGCAGAAGCAAATTCCACTCGATCGGCTTGAGCGAGATCTCGAAGGTTCCCTCACCGGGCGCGGTGGCCATCTTGAAAACGACCTCCATCGAGGGGATCTTTTTCTTGATGCGCGCCCACTCGTCGAGACGGCGACTGCCCTCCATAATTACGTTCTCTATCGACACCGACAATCCGATGTCTTCATCGACTATCTCCGGGAGCAACTCAAAGTCAAACTCCCCCTCGTCCCAGCGCATGAGATCGAAGATCGTGTCTTGAATCTGCTCCTGCACGAAAGCCTCGAGGATCTTGTCTGTGATATAGCCCTCGTCGACAAGAATCTGTCCGAGGCGTCGCCCTCCATCGATCTCGGCGGCTCTGATGTCAAGGGCGCGGGAAAGCGCGCTCGGCGTGACCTTCTGTGCTACAACCAGCCGCTCACCGATGGGCGCGTGATGCCAGTTGGATTGCGCGAAGAACACGTCGCCGTCGCGAAACCACACACTCCCAGTGGCCCCGTCAGTACGCGAAATGCGCAAGACCCCGGTCTTCTTGCTGAACGTCACCAGCTGAAAGACATCGGGGAGACTGAAATCTTTGAGGTTCCCTCTCAGCGCCATCTACCGCGCACGTACCTTCCCATCGTTCAGTTGCACTACGCCTATCAGCCGAGAATACCGGCTATGACACCCGCAGTCTTTTTCATGTCGTAGAACACCAAGCCAAGCTTGGCGCCGGAAGGCGCAAGCACCGTCAATACTCCGCGATCACCGGCTGCGACGAGAACGACGTAGCCCTCGGCCCCCTCGATGAACACCTGCGTGAGGTGTCCCCGTCCTAGCTCAACCGCCGCCCGTTCGCCGAGGCCGAGGATCGCTGCGGACATCGCGCCGACCCTGTCCTCCTGCATCCCCTTGGGAAGCGCCGATGCAATGATGAAACCGTCCATGCTCACAAGGGCGGCGGCCTGGATGTCAGGGGAATCCGTCATCAGGCGATTGAGCTCGTCGACAAGACGATCCTCGCGTGAGGGCTCAGGCGGGTGCGGCGCCGGAACCGGCGCCGGAACCGGCGCCGATGCGGGGGGCGCGGGCGCGGGAACAACCGGCACGGGTGCCGGTGGCGCTGGTGGCGCTGGCACGACGGGCGCAAAGTCGGGCGGCGCGACGGGCGGAACCGCGCCGCCAACGACGGGAACGACTACGGGAGCGGGAATGTAAACCTCCTCGTCGTCGTAGGCATCGTCATCGACGTCGCTGATAAAGAAGTCGCCGATACGGTTGTCCGCCATGCGCGTCAGCCACCTCCCTGGCAACAGAGTGCACCCCGTCTTGGCTCCGTGTACCGGAGTCTGAAGGTGCACACGCTAGTCTCTCACGAAGGGTGTATCGGCACAACCGAGAATAGCCCTTACCCTGCGCGGATACACCTGTCACACAACGACGCGCATGATCTCCTCGATAGACGTCACTCCCATGCGCACCTTCTCAAAGCCGTCGTCCCGCAACGTCTTCATCCCCTCAGAGATCGCCTGACGGCGCAAATCGTCGGCGGTTGCGCTCTCGACCGTCATGCGCTCGAGCGTCTCGGACATTGTAAGCACCTCGTGCACGCCCATCCGCCCCCGATACCCGATGTTGTTGCACTTGTTGCAGCCGCGTGCCCGGTATATGCGTGGAGGGCTTCCGGGCTCAAACGGGAAGCCGACCCGCTTGAGCGCTTCTTCCTCTGGCGTGTACTGTTCCTTGCACTCCGGGCACAGACGGCGCGCCAAACGCTGAGCAAGCACGCAGGTGATGGCTGAAGCGGTGAGAAACGGCTCGATACCCATCTCGGTAAGACGGGTGACCGCCGAGGGAGCGTCGTTGGTGTGGAGCGTCGACAGCACAAGGTGGCCCGTGAGCGCCGCCTCTATCGCGATCGTGCCCGTCTCGGCGTCACGGATCTCACCGATCATCACGGTGTCGGGGTCTTGCCTGAGAATCGAGCGCAGCGCGGCGGCAAACGTCATGCCAGCCTTCTCGTGCACTTGCACCTGCGAGAGCCCCGCAAGCCGGTACTCGACCGGATCCTCGACGGTGATGAGATTCGTGGTGATGTCGTTGGTGCGGTTGATTGCGGCGTACAGCGTCGTCGACTTGCCCGAACCGGTCGGGCCAGTGACGAGGACCGCCCCGTACGGGAGCGACAACGCACCAAGCAAGCGCTCAAGCGGCTGCTCGAGGAAGCCGAGATCCTCTAGGGACATCATCACGGAGTCTTTGCGAAGCAACCGCAAGACAGCCAGCTCGCCGTAGACGAGCGGCAACACCGCTACGCGAAAGTCGACTCCCTTCCCGTCGAGGACTACGCCAAAACGGCCGTCCTGCGGGATTCGGCGCTCCGCTATGTCCATTCCGGAGGTAATTTTTAGCCGGCTGATTAGCTGCCGATGCATCTTCTTGGGACTGCGGAAAACTTCCTGGCACACACCGTCGATTCGGAATCGCACACGCAGCTCGTGCTCATGCGGTTCGATGTAGATATCTCCCGCGCCCTGGCGGATACCCTCGGTCACAATGACGTTCATGAGCTTGGCGACGGCCGACTCGGCGTCTTTGGCGGCCTCGAGGTCCCCCGCCTCCTCCTCGGAGACAGCAAGCGTGTCCTCGAGATCGCCCACCATGTCATCGACGTTTTGCTGGGACGCCGCGAACCTCTCGATCGCCTGGAAGAGCTCGCTCTCGACCGCAACAACCGGCTTGATCTCGTACCCCGTGACGATCCTTAAGTCATCGATGGCGAAGATGTTCGCGGGATCGGACATGGCGACCATGAGCTCGCCATCCTGGATCTTGATGGGAAGCACCGTGTAGCGGCGCGCGAGATCAGATGAGAGACTCGTCGCGGCGTTGGGATCGATGTCGTACGCTCCAAGGTCGACGAAGACGAGTCCCATCTTGTCGGCGACCGCGTGCGCTACCGCCGTCTCGGAGGCATATCCAAGGTCGTCGAGAACGCCCGTGAGCGTGCCACCGCGACCGATCAGCTCAAGGGCTTCAGCGAGCTGTTCTTGCGTGATGAGCCCCGCCTGGACGAGCAGGTGGCCGAGGCGTTTGCTGCTCGCAGCGCTCATCCGGCGACCGCACCTCCCCCGCGCTCGGCGCGCAGCCGTAGCTCGCGCTGAGCCGCCGCGCGCATGATGTCCCTCGGCGCGACGAGCTGGGCGCCCTCGCTCCATATCTCGATCGCGGTCGCCCCCTGGCACACGAGCATGCCAAGGCCGTCCACCGCATGGGCTCCGGACGCTCGGGCGGCGGCGACGAGCGGGGTGTCCGCCGCAGCGTAAATCATGTCCGCGACCACGTGGTTCGCACGAAGCCACTTTGCGGGAACGGGTGCCGGATCACCCGGCTCCATGCCAATCGGCGTGGCGTTGACGATGAGATCGGCAGCGGACACCGACTCCTCACCAGTCTCGCCGAGTTCGGCTGCGTCTATGCGCGTGTCACGCGCGTGCGGCGTGATGCGCTCGACGAGATCCTCAGCGTTGGCGTACGTACGGTTGACCACAGTTATCTGGCCCGCCTTGGCGAGCACGAGCGAGACCACGGCGGCCCCCGCGGCACCGCCAGCTCCGAGCACAACCACGCGCTTGCCAGCCGGGTCGAATCCGAGATCCTCGGCGAGCGAATCGATGAGCCCGCGGCCGTCGGTGTTGTAGCCGACAAGGCGACCGTCCGCGCAGTGCACCGCGTTGACGGCGCCCGCGAGCCGCGCCGTGAGCGCGACCTCGTCGCACAGCTCGAGCATGGCGTCCTTGTAGGGCATCGTGACGTTAAATCCCACGAACGGCAGGACCCGGATCGCCGAGACAACCCGCGCGAGGTGCGCCTCCTCGGCGACAGGGAGCGGCACGTACGCCCACTCCAAGCCGAGCGCCTCGTACGCGGCGTTATGCATCGCTGGCGAGGCGCTGTGCTCGACCGGCATCCCAATGATCCCGGCTAGCCTCGTGCGACCGCTGATATGGACACCCATGCGCGCGCCTCCAGCACCCTAAGGCCGACACTCCGTCCGACCCGAAGTCTACGCGAGCGGAGTCCTCCCTGCTAGCACGAGGCGTTCGAGGCGACGGAGCGCAAGCGTGTGTGGCAAGTCAGAATGTGAGAGCGGGGCCAGCAGAACCGTCGTCATCCCAAGCAGATTTCCGCCGAGCACGTCGGTGAATATCTGATCGCCGATGACGGCGGCCGTACCCGGCGCGCCTCCGATTCTTGCAAGTCCGCGACGAAAAGCGGCCGGGAACGGCTTGAGGGCTTTCGCCACGATCGGCAACCCGAGACCATCAGCGACCCCGCTTACATGTCCGTGCCAGTTGTTCGAGACAAGACACGCCGACATGCCATGCCGTCCCAAGGCGTCGAGCCACTCCCGCACCTGCGGCGAGATCTCGGACGAGTCCCTCGGCAGGAGGGTGTTGTCTAAGTCGATGAGGAGGTGGGAGACCCCCCTCGCCGCCAGATCGGCAAGATCGATCGCGGTCACGTGCGAGTAGTACAAGTCTGGAGCGAGAACGTTCATCGATACCCTTAATCGCGACGTGTATCAGTGGACGCCATCAGCCTCGACACCGAGACGGTCGATCTCGGCGTTGATCGCGCGGATCCGTTGCGAGACCTCGGCCGCCAACGCTTCGTTACCGGATCCATCGAGTATTGAACGCACCGTTGCGTAGGAATCGTGCTGCTCAAACAAGTTGCGCCAGAAGACATTGGGGCGAAGCGCATCGGTGGCGCGCTCGATGGCAAGCTCCGTGTCCTCAGCGAACAGGTACGCGATCTGCGCCTCGTTCACGAGCAGCAGCCCAGAATCGGGGTTGTTCGACGTCCCGAGCGCGGCGAGAGCGCGCGCCTCATCAACGGCGCCTCGCCGTGCGAGTATCCACGCAGCCACGTAGTATGTCTGGTCGAACTGCGGGTCAAGCGCCACGATCGCGTACACGGTCGGCAACATGTAGGTGTGGTCTTGAAGCGGACGGTCCTCGTAGTAATCGTGGAAGATCGGATCGATACGGTTCCAGAGCACCGCCGCGACAAACGTGCGCACGCCCGTCAGATACGCAAACCCAGCGCGGCCAAGCGCGCGGCCAGTATCCGCGTCACGCCCGCCCACGGCAAGCGAGTCGGCTGCCGCCTGACCCGCAAGCACACTGGCGAACAGCGCAACAACGAGCGCTCCCGCAGCGATCTTAGAGCGTACGGCGGATGGCATCAGACGTCCCTCCGCGAGAATCCGACGCACCCCGCTACCAGAAGCACCGCAACCCAAGCGGCAAAGGTGAACGCCATCGCGCCAAGGTACGCCGCGGAGACACCCGATCCGTGAGCGACCGGGGCGATGATGTTGAACGTGTCGAGCGAGGGGTAGAAGTTCCAAAGCGGATTCGCCGGTCCGCCGAGCAACCCGGTGCGCACGTGCGTGACGAAGAGGAACGCGAGCGCAGAGACCGCGACAATGACCGGGGTGCTCACCGCGGAGACCGCGACGCAAAACGCTGCGACAATCGCGGCTTCCATCCAAATGGCGAGCACGCCTTGCCACAGGAACCACATCGGCTCGGCGTATACGAGCCATCCAGTCACGAACACGATGAGCCCGAAGATGATCGCGGCGGCAGCGAGTGTCGCAACGATGCCGAGCCAGGAGGCAACGACGTACTCCCACCGCCGGACCTGACGCACGAGCACGATGTAGGCCGTACGGCGCTCGATCTCTGAGGGGATGCGGTTAGCGGCGAGCGCGAGGGCGACCACGATCATCGCAACGTACACAAGCGCAAGGGCGATCTCGCGGTAGACCGCCCCCTCGATTCCCTGGCCGTACGACGGCAGCATGGGAATCGCGGCGGCGAGCACCAGCGCAAACAGAGCGACGACCCACATGATGCGCCGCCTGATCGCGTCAGTGACCACGGCGCGGGCAATTGCGGCGATACGTCCCATCACGCCACCCCGCTTCCGGCCCCAAACGGAGCGTCTTTCTCTGTCTCGGCGAGCATGCGCGAAAAGTACTCCTCGAGCGACTGGCGCTTGGGCACGATCGACTCGATCACCCAGCCGCCGTCGTCGAGTATGTCGACTACCGCGCGCACGGCCGCATCCGGAACCGAGAAGACCCACACGCTGCCCGACACCGCGACATCCTCCATGATCGACTGAATCTCGGCAGGTAAGATCGTTGAGGAGCCTCGCGTCCGGACCGACGTGCGACCGGCCACGTTGAGAAGGTCGTCGATCCGCCCTTTGGCCGAGACTCGCCCCCTATTCAATATCGTCACCTCGTCGCAGACAGCCTCGACCTCCGAGAGTTGATGCGAAGAAAGCAAAACGGTCGTGCCGGCGTCACGAAGCTCCAAGATGAGGTCGCGCACATCCCTCTGCCCCACGGGGTCAAGTCCTGAGGCTGGCTCGTCGAGCACGACTACGCGCGGGGACGACACGAGCGCCTGCGCGATACCCACGCGCTGCAACATCCCACGCGAAAAGGTCGAAAGGGCCGCTTTCTCCCTGCCCGCCACACCCACCCGCCGAAGCAACTCCGCCGAGCGCGACTCGATCTCTGCGGCGCTCATCCCGCAGAGCGTGCCGTGTAGCATCAACACCTCGGTTGAGTTCAGCAGCGGCGGGAAGTAGGGCTGTTCAGGCAAGAAACCAACGTGCGCCCGGGCCGCCGGACCAGCGGATTGCCCTAAGATGCGAAACGTTCCCGCGCTTGGGCGCACGAGGCCGAGCAGCATCTTGAGTGTGGTCGTCTTACCCGCCCCGTTGGGACCTAACAGTCCGTGTACCCGCCCCGCGCCAACATGAACGCTGACATCGGTCACCGCCGAGAGGGCGGACCGGCCACCGTAACGCTTCGCGGCACCTTCAATCTCTATGGCGTATGCGTGCTCATGCGCTCCCATGCTACTGCCCGAACACCTCCTTGGACCGCTGCTTGGCTGTCAAGAACTCCTCCCACGTCTCAGTGAATGTGTGCGAGCCGTCAGGAGAGGTCAGCACATAGTATACGTATGCGGTCTCTGCGGGGTCGCACGCCGCTTGCAACGAGGCAAGACCCGGATTCGCGATCGGTCCCGGCGGCAGACCGGCGTTGCGATACGTGTTGTAGGGGCTGTCGATCTGAAGATCGGCATTGGTGAGGCGGAACCGATTGCCAGACAAGACGTACTCGATGGTGGCGTCAATCTGCAGCCGCATACCAATCTCGAGGCGGTTGTGGATGACCGAGGAGACAAGCGCGCGCTCCTCGGCGACTTTGGTCTCGCGCTCGATCATCGAGGCCATCGTGACCACCTCGGCAAGCGAGAAGCCGCGCGCTTGTGCGGCTGCTATGTCGACAAGCGCGATCTCACGCTCGAACTGATCGAGCATCATCTCAATGACATCGCGCGCGGTCGCGCCTTCTTGGACTTGGTAGGTCTTCGGGAAGAGGTACCCTTCAAGCTTGCCACCGTAGACGTCGCGCAGGTACTCGCGCGGAAACTCGGCGTAGCCTCCGTTGGCAAGCGTGATGAACTCCTGGGCGGGGATTCCGGCGTGCTCCTCGAAACGTCGGGCGATCTGTTCGATCACGTAACCCTCGGGAATGGTCACCGTGACGTACTTGATCGCAGGCCCTTCGATGAGCGCCGCTATCGCCTCAGAGTACGGCATGCCAGTCTTGAGGTCGTACGTGCCGGCGCGCAGGCGTCCGTCCGCACCCGCCCTGCGTGACTCGAGCCGGAAGCGGTTCGCGTTTGTAACGATGCCCTGCCCGGCGAGGATCGTTGCGATACTGGCGGTGGAGGCGCCGTCCGGTATCACGATCTCGACAGGGAGTCCAGACTCCACTTCGGTCCTGTCGGGACGCTCAAACGTGTACCACCACGCGACTCCTGCGCCAGCGCCAAGCATGAGAACAACAACAGCGAGCAGTATGAGTGATATGTTCTTCCTGCCCGCGCGCACGCGATCACTTCTCCGCCGCATCAGCATCCCTTGCCTCCTCGAACGCGACCGCCCCGCCTGAGTCGAGAAACGACTGCAAGAAGAGTGCGGCCGCCACTTTGTCAACCGATCCTCGCGCCTTCTTCTCGCTCACGCCGGCTTGACGCATCGCCCGCTTTGCCTCGGCCGAGGAGAGGCGCTCGTCGTAGAAGGTGACCGGCACATCGACAAACGCGGCAATCCGCTCGGCGGCCTCTCGCGTGCGCTCCGCCTGCGGACCTTCTAAGCCGCGCATCGTCAGAGGGAGACCAACCACGATAAGCCCTGCGTCCCACTCAGAAACGAGCTCGCGAACGTGCTCGGCCGAGGCAAGCAGCGACGCGTCGAACACCGCCACCGGAGTCGCCACAGCGCCCTGCGGATCCGAAACAGCCACTCCCACGCGGCGCTCGCCAATATCGAGCGCGATCACCCGCATGCGCTAGCCGCCCGGTGCCAGCATCGTACGCGCGGCGGCGAGCGCGGCGTCGATGCCGGCAACGTTCTTGCCGCCTGCCTGCGCCATCACGGGCTTGCCTCCTCCGCCGCCGCCGACGTGCGGCGCGATTGTCCGGATGACCGCTCCGGCGTCGAATCCCGCCGCGACAGCCGCCTGGGAGCCTGCGGCAAGCAAGAGCGCAGAGCCTCCAGCGTCGGCCGCGAGCACAACGGCTCCGTCCTCGAGGCGCATGCGGACCTGATCCGCAACTTCGCGCAGGTCGCCAGCGCCTGCCGCCTCCACGCGAGCGACCGCAAGCGGGTAGCCCGCGTCGATCGCGGCCTCAACAAGCGCGTCAATGTCCCCGGATGAGCCGCGGCGCTTTGCTTCGGCGAGCGCCGCGCTCGATTCTCTCGCGCGCTTCTCTAGGGCCGTGACACGCTCGGCAACCTCAGGAACCCCGCACTTGAGCACGCGAGCTGCTTCGCGAAGCGCCGCTTCAGCGGCCTCGACCGCTTCGAGAGCGTCAAACGAGGTCACGGCCTCAATGCGGCGCAGGTTAGCGCCCACACTACCCTCGGAGACGATCTTCACGAGTCCGATCTCACTCGTGCGTCTCACGTGCGTTCCGCCGCAAAGCTCCTTGGAGAAGTTGCCGGCCTCGAGCACTCGCACAAACTCTCCGTACTTCTCTCCAAACAGCGCCGTCACCCCGGCTTCTCGTGCCGAGACAAGCGACGTCTCGTAGCTGCGAACGGGGTGGTTTTCCATCACCTTCGCATTGACCATCCGCTCTACTTTGCGCAGCTCCTCAGCGCTCGGCGCTTCGAAGTGCGTGAAGTCAAAACGTAGCCGGTCAGGCGCCACATGCGACCCGGATTGCCTGACGTGTTCGCCGAGCACGAGACGCAGCGCCCAGTGCAGCAGGTGTGTCGCGGTGTGGTTGCGCCGCACGCGCTCGCGCCGCATCACGTCTATTGACGCCGTGACGCTCTCCCCCACTGCCAGTTCGCCTGCGAGCAGCGAACCCGCGTGCGCGATGACTCCCTCGGTCGAAATCGTCGTGTCCACCACCTCAAACACTGCCCCGCGTGCCGACGCGATTGTGCCCCGGTCACCGACCTGACCGCCTTGCTCGCCATAAAACGGGGTGCTGTCGAGCACGATCTGCGCGTGTGTCCCAGCCGCAGCGAAATCGACCAGCTTCCCCTCAACTACGATGGCGACAACCGTCGCGTCGCCCTCGTTTTTCTCATAGCCGATAAACTCACTCTCGCCGGCTCGTGCGGCGATATCGGCCAGCGCGCTTGCAAACGACGTCCACGACTCGTCCTTAACGGCGGCACGCCCGCGCTCGCGCTGCTCGGACATCCTCCGCTCGAAGACATCCATGTCCACACTCATCCCGGCCTCGGCGGCGATCTCGGCGGTAAGCTCTACCGGGAACCCGTACGTGTCGTGCAACGTGAACGCCTTCTCGCCGTCGACGATGGCGCGCCCCTCGGTGCGAGTGCGCTCGATCTCCTCGCCGAGGAACACAAGACCCTGCTTGAGCGTGAGGCCAAACCGCTGCTCCTCGGCGTCGGCGATCCGCCGCACGAGGTCGTGGTGCTCAACAATCTCCGGGTAGGCCTGCCCCATGCACTCGACCACTCGATCGATAAGGTGCGCCATGAACGGTTCCGTACGGCCGAGAAGACGTCCGTGCCTGACCGCGCGCCTCAAGATGCGCCGGAGCACGTAGCCGCGGGCCTCGTTGGAAGGTAGTACGCCGTCGGCTACGAGGAACGTGACCGCGCGCGCGTGATCGGTGAGGATTCGCAGGGAGGTGTCGGTTGGCTCGCCATCGCCAAACACAGCACCGGTGAGCTCTTCTGCGGTAGCCAGGATCGCGCGCAGCTCGTCTGTCTCGAAGTTGGAGCGTGCGCCCTGCATGATGGCAGCGATCCGTTCCAGGCCCATGCCGGTGTCGATGCTTTGCTTTGGCAGGGGATCAAGCGACCCGTCGTCTTGACGATCGTACTGCATGAAGACAAGGTTCCAGTACTCAAGGAAGCGGTCGCAGTCACACCCGGGTTGGCACTCGGCGCTGCCGCAACCTGTCTCAGGGCCCTGATCGTAGTAAAGCTCGGAGCACGGGCCACACGGCCCGGTGGGGCCGGCCGACCAGAAGTTGTCCTTCGCGCCCATTCGCACTATCCGCTCGGCCGGGACGCCAACCTCGCCGCGCCATATCTCCTCGGCCTCATCGTCGTATTCGTAGATTGAGTACCACAGCCGATCGGGATCGAGCCCCAGCACATCGACCGAGTACTCGTACGCCCACGCACACGCCTCGCTCTTGAAGTAGTCGCCAAAGCTGAAGTTGCCGAGCATCTCGAAGAAGCTGTGGTGGCGCCCCGTGGTCCCGATGATGTCGATGTCGGTGGTTCTCACGCACTTCTGGCATGTGGCCGCGCGCGTAAAACCCAGATCCTTCACGCCGAGAAACACGGGCTTGAACTGAACCATGCCCGCGCTGGTGAGCAAGAGGGATGGATCGTCGGGAACGAGTGAGGAGGACGGCCATCGCCGCGATCCCTTGCTCTCAAAGTAGCTCAGGAAACTCTCGCGGATATCAGCGGCCTTCACTCGCGTTCTCCTCCTGTTGCATGTGGCTCGTCGGCGTCATCTTCCGCATCATGCGCGGGCTTGGCGTCGACCGTATCGTGGCGCACGGCCGGGTCTGTACACAAGCGCGGTTTTCGAAACAGTGCGCCGTCCTCGGCGGATATGGACGATTGCGTCCACTTCTCGTAGTAGTGGACGAAGAGCACCTTGCCTACGGCGGCGATCGGCACAGCCAAGATCATGCCTACAAGGCCAAAAAGCGTCGCACCCACGAGCAGCGAGAGTATCACGAGCACCGGGTGCATGTGCACGTGGTGCGACATGATTTTGGGTTGCAGGAAGGTGGATTCGAGCTGCTGGAGCGCGACGATCCAGATGAGCGTGAAGACGACAGTGTTCCAGCCGATGAACGCGGCTGATATCGCCGCGATGCTGCCGCCCACGATTGGGCCTAGGTACGGAACGAGATTCGCCACGCCCGCGATGAGGCCGATGACAAGCGCGTATGGCACGCCGAGAATCGCGAGTCCCACGCCCGTGGCGACACCCACGATCGTCGCGATCATGAGCTGCCCTCGGATGTAGCCCTCGAGCACGCCGGTCACATCACCGGCGAGCTTCAGCGACTCCTGACGGCGTCCCGGACCTGAAAGCGAGAGCAGTTCTGACTTGAGAGTGGGCAGGTCGCGCAGCACAAAAAACGCAAGCGCAAGCGCTAGAAACGCATTAACGAGGAAGCCGACGATCTGCCCGCCAACAGCGACCACACCGCGTGCGAGGCCGCGGGAAACATCCGTGATCCACGAGACAACGCTCTCTCGCGAAGCCATCGCGACATCCGAGACCCATGCGGGCAGATCGATGGCGATGTACTCACGCTCGATCTGCAGCCAGAGCCTGTAGGCGTTGTCGTAGTACGAAGGAAACGCCTGCGAGAAGCTCTTCACCTCGGTGATGAGCGGCGGGACGATGAACACGCCCGCCAGGACTATCGAGCTCAAGAGCACGAGATAGCACAAACCAACCGCAAGAGAGCGCGACACTCCTCGGGCTTGGAGCGCGGCTACGGGCCTGCGCAGGAGAAAGACGACGACAAGCGCGAGCACGAAGGGCGTGAGCGCTGAGGCCACCGTCCCGAGCATCCATAAGGCGAACGAGACGAGCAGTACCAGCCCCACAAGCGCCCAACTCACGGTCGCTACGCGACGCCAGCGCTCAATCCGGTCCGCATGGTGTCCTTCGCCCATCGTCCCTCTCCTAATCCCTGACGATGTTGTGCCGCAGAACTCGCAGTGTTTTGCGTAGCATACGGGAGACCTGCATCTGTGAGATTCCCATCCGGCGCGCGATCTCAGTCTGCGTGAGGCCCTCGAAGAAGCGCAAGTAGAGCACTCGCTGCTCCTGGGCGGTCAAACCCTTGAGCGCCGCGGCAAGCGTCGTGCGATCCTCCACCACCGACATGAGCTGATCGTCCTTGCCGATGTACTCAAGGATACTGAACGACTCGCGCCCGTCCCCTCCCCGGTCTGACTCGAGCGAGACGAAGTTGTACGCCTCACTCGTCTCCATCGCCTCGAGCACCTCCTCTGAAGTCACCTCGAGATACTCGGCGATCTCAGCTATCGATGGAGAACGCTGGAGACGCTGCGTGAGCGCGTCCATCGCCTGGTTAACCTTAAATGACAACTCCTGGAGACGCCGCGGAACCTTGATCGCCCATCCCTTATCGCGAAAATACCGCTTGAGCTCGCCAACTATCGTGGGCGTAGCGTACGTCGTGAACTCGACCTGCCTGTCTGTGTCGAACCGGTCGATCGCCTTGATGAGGCCGATGGTACCTACCTGGATGAGGTCATCGATCGGTTCGCCTCTGTTGCGAAATCTGCTCGCAAGATACTTCACGAGGTTGAGGTACATCGTTATGAGCTCATCGCGGGCGGCCTCATCCGCCTCATCGCGAAAGCGGCGGAACAGCTCGCGTGTGTGCGCCTTGTCCCACGTCAGCTTCCTGGAGGAATCGCCGCTTCTAGCCCTCGGCATCGCGCGGCTCCTGGGAGAATCGTTTGGAGACCCTGAGGTACGCCCCATCGAGGTCCGATGAGAGCTCGTAGTGGTCGGTGACCGACTGGAGCAGGAACGTCGCATATGCGGCACGGCGTTCCGCGTCCTCATCAGTCACTCGGTCGCTTCCTTGAAGCCGGACCTGGATATCGACGCTGGCTTCACCGAGTTCGAACACGAGAACCACTTCCGAAGCCGTGCCGATGTGGTCACACGCGTAGACGAAGACCTCCTCGGCGGCGATGCGCACGTCGTCCAAGTCGTCGTAGGTGGCGTCTGCCCTTCCCACCAGGGCTGACGCAGTCATACGCACGGTTCGTGCGTACTCGGCCCGCGAGGGTACCGCAAGTGTGATGCGATCAGTAGACATCTGGCCTCCGCATGGTATCCGGTCTTCGTGCTTTGAGGACTCATCCGGCTTCAGCCGCGGTCCCGCTTCATTCTCTGCCACACGCTCCTGAGGCCCTCACTCGCCAGCGACGCGGCGGTTGTGGGCACATTCGCCAGTTCGTAGATGAGCGTGGCCGCGCCGTTGACACGGGCGGTCACCTCTTCGACCTGGCCGATGATAGCGTCGAGCCGGAGCAGCTCGGCGCTAAACGCGTCGAGCGCGACCTCCGCCTTCTCAGCAAGTCCAGGCAGCCGCTCCTCGATATCGCGCGCCACTCGCCGGGCGGCGCGCACCGTCGCGATAGCCTCAACAAGGGCGTAAATCAGCACGCAGAGTGCGGCTATCGCAACGACGAGTAGCACAACGACGAGCGTCTGGGTCCACTCCACGCGCGCACCTCTCTATCGCCGGGCGGGCACCGCTAGAGTGTACCAAAGGAAATACGATCAGTCGGTGACCCGGATGATCTCACGCTCCAGGGTCTTGTCGTTGACGACTCCGCGGTGGCGCCACGTTATGTAGCCGTTCGCGTCAACGATCACCGTGTAGGGCGTGAAGCGCACATCGAGCATGTCAGCTCCGATGAGGCGAGCGACCGGCGCGGACACCGGATCGTTGCTGATCTTCTCGTCTACGACGACAAGACCCTCCTCGCCCTGCGTGACAAACTTCCCGACGTCGAAGGCGAGCACGCTGATCAGCCCACGGTACTTCTCCATGAGGTTCTCGATGACGGCCTCATGATCGTCGGTCGTCGCTTGACTGCGATCGATTAACACGATCAAGAGCGGCTGACCCGCATCCAAACGGCTGGCAAGCTCGGCCGGAAGAGCCTCCTCATCGCGCGGGAACGGCTCGTAGACAGACTCCTCGAGTGGTGAGAGGTCCACCGGGGGCGTGACCGCTGGGTCCGCCGGGGCCTGAGCCTGATCGGCGGCGGGTGCGGCGGGCTGCTCCGCGGCCGGTTCTGCGCCCCCTCCACACCCCACAAGGGCGAAGGTGACCGCAAGCGACGTGACTGCGATTAGTGCTGCGACTGGTCTGCGCATGGTATTGTCCTCCTCTTCGGCGAGGCGGCCCCGCCTTGCCGTGCCCCGACACGGTGAACCTGCCTCAGCAGGTGGGTGCCCGCACCATCGACTTCCAGCTTCCCCGAAGGGATACCTTTCCGCCGAGGAATGATGAGGCTCCCGTAGAAAAGGTGTTGGCTCTCCCGCTTTATGCCGAAGTCACGGACAAGGCGAAGCGCACCTTCAGTGTAGCGCGTGCGCATCGAGGCGACAACGACACGATGCGACACGAGCGGAGTTCAAGGGCTGGATCCTTCACTCCGACTTCAGGTGCACCTCTTTGAGCTGCCGGGCAGAGACCGCGTCGGGCGCGCCGGTGAGCGGACACGCCCCGGAACTCGTCTTGGGAAACGCGATGACGTCGCGGATCGAGCGTCCGCCCGCAAGCAGCATCACAAGCCGGTCGAACCCGAACGCGATGCCGCCATGAGGAGGAGCTCCCGAGGCGAGCGCCTCGAGCAAGAATCCAAACTTGTCGGCGGCCTCCGCCTCATCGAGGCCCATCACAGTAAATATGCGCCGCTGGAGAGCGGTATCGTGCACACGCAACGTGCCGCCTCCAATCTCGAGCCCATTGATCACGAGGTCGTAGGAGTACGACAGCACGGACGCAGGATCGCTCTCGAGCGCATTAACGTGCTCGTCGAACGGACGGGTGAACGGATGATGGCTCGCGGTGTAGCGCTTCTCTTCCTCGTCCCATGCGAAGAGCGGGAAGTCGACAACCCACAGGGGATGGAACCCTGACGCAGCAAGCCCCATCTCCTCGGCCAGGCGCACGCGCAACACGCCGAGCACCACGTTGGCAAGGTCGTGCTGGTCGGCGACGATGAGCGCGAGGTCGCCCGGCTCGATGGCAAGAACGTCACGCAAGGAATCGATCTCCTCGGCGGAGAAGAACTTCGCAACCGGCGAGCGCACGTCGCCATCGGTGGGAAACGCGACCCACGCGAGCCCCTTCGCGCCGTTGTCGATCGCGAGCTGGTTGAGCGCGTCGATCCTGCCGCGGCTCCAATCTCCAGCACCTTTCGCATTGATGCCTTTGACCCTGCCGCCCGCGCCGAGCGCACTCGAAAAGACCTTGAACTGGGAGTTGGCGAACGTGGACGTGAGGCAGTGAAGCTCCATTCCGAAGCGCGTGTCGGGACGGTCGGAGCCAAATCGGTCCATCGCCTCGGCGTAGGTGACACGCGGTATCTCGGCAGACCACGGAGCGCCCGCCGCCGCCATGACTTCCGCCATAACCTCCTCGACGGTAGCGAGCACGTGCTCTTGCGTGCAAAACGACATCTCTATGTCGATTTGCGTGAACTCCGGCTGGCGGTCAGCGCGCAGGTCCTCGTCACGGAAGCACCGGGCGATCTGGTAGTAGCGGTCGGCGCCGCCCACCATAAGCAGCTGCTTGAAGAGCTGGGGAGATTGCGGCAACGCGTAGAACTTCCCCGGGTTCATGCGACTCGGCACGATGAAGTCGCGCGCGCCCTCGGGCGTTGACTTCGTGAGAATCGGTGTTTCTACCTCGAGGAACCCTCTGTCGCCAAGCGAACGGCGAAACGCCTGCGCCACGGTATCGCGAAGCACGAGGCACGAGAGCATCTCGGGCCTGCGGATATCGACGTAGCGGTAACGCATGCGAGTCGTCTCGTCGGTCTCGATGCCGTCTGAGACCTCGAAGGGGGGTGTCTCGGCGGTATTGAGGATCGTGGCCGAGAGAATCGCTACCTCCACCTCGCCGGTGGGCATCTCCGGGTTCTTAGTTCCCTCCGGACGTGCCCGGACCACGCCTTCAAGAAGGACGACCCATTCGGGGCGCAAACGTTCGGCGATCGCGAAGGCCTCGCCTGTCTCCGGCGCGAAGACACACTGCACGATACCGGTGCGGTCGCGAACGTCGACAAAGATGAGTCCCCCATGATCGCGGCGGCGGTGCACCCATCCCGCGAGCGTGATGGTCTGGCCGACGTGATCGGCGCGCAGATCTCCACACAGGTGCGTGCGAACGGAGTGGGCGACGTGGGACATCTGGGGCTACCGCCTTCCTAGCTGATGAGTCCGCGCACCGCGTCTGCAACGCCGGTGATCGCGATCCGGGATTCTTCTCTCGTACCCATGTGCCTTAGTGTGACTTCGCCTGCGGCGATCTCGTCAGGACCGACCACGACCACCACGCGCGCGCCGAGACGGTCCGCCTGCTTGAACTGCGCCTTGAGCGAGCGGCCCTGGTGGTCCATCTCGGCGGCGACCCCACCGTCGCGCAGCGCGGCCACCACCGAAAAAACGGTGCCGGACACCGACGCGTCAACACGCGCCACGTACGCCTCGGCCACCGGTGGCGCAGGCACCTTGACGCTGGCCGCCTCCATCGCGAGCAGGGTACGCTCGAACCCGAGCGCGAACCCGAGACCGGGTGTGGGCGGCCCGCCGTACTCCTCCATCAGGCGGTCGTAGCGGCCCCCTCCTCCGATGGCGTTTTGCGCCCCGAGACCGGCATCCGCTTGGACCTCAAACACGGTGCGCGTGTAGTAGTCGAGGCCACGCACAAGGCGCGGGTCCTCGATGTAGTCGATCCCGAGCGTGTTGAGGTGGCCCTTGACCGCAGCGTAGTGCACGGCGCACGCCTCGCAAAGCGAGTCGCAAATTGACGGAGCGTCGGCCATGATCGCCGCACACGACGGGCGCTTGCAGTCAAACGCTCGAAGCGGGTTGGTGTCCGCTCTGCGATTGCACTCGTCACACAGTTCCGCCGCGTGATCGCGAATGTAAGCCGCGACATCCCGGCGGTAGGCGGGACGACATGCGTCGTCACCCATCGAGTTGATGAGTAGCCGCGTGTTTTCCGCGGGGATGCCAACCGCCTCGTAGAATCGCCACAAAAGCGCGATGACCTCCGCGTCCGCGCTCGGCCCGTCCGCACCTAGGCACTCCACGCCAATCTGCCAAAACTGGCGCATCCGGCCCTTCTGCGGGCGTTCGTAGCGAAACATCGGACCCGCGTAGTAGACCTTGGCGACCGAGCCTTGTGGCACGAGCGAGTGTTGGAGCGCGGCACGCACGACGCTCGCGGTGCCCTCGGGCCTGAGCGTGAGTGAGTTAGGCGGGTCGCTGCGGTCGAGGAACGTGTACATCTCCTTGGAGACGATGTCGGTCGCCTCGCCGATGCCGCGCGCAAAGACCTCGGTGTGTTCGAAGATCGGAGTGTAGATCGGCTCGTAACCGTAGCGCGCGAACAGCTCCTGCGCGGTGCGAGTCAGGTACTCCCACGCCCGCGCGGTCGCGGGAAGCATGTCGGCGGTACCCCTGGGCGCGCGTACGTCCATCGGTTGGGTGAAGACCTCCTCGGCGCAATGAGTCGATACGGGTTTCCGATTATGCGGCAACGTGGGCGCGATAGCCACGGCATCGCGAAAGGCCGTGGCGGGCGATACCCCTCGCGGGAGTGCCGCAGACGCTATGCCCTCGGGAAGAAGGGGTTCACTGCGCGCTCACGGCCGATCGTGGTGTCAGGACCGTGCCCCGGATGAACGAGCGTCTCGTCGGGAAGTGGCGCGATGCGCTGGGCAATCGAGCGGCTGAGCGCACGCGCGTCACCGCGCGGAAAGTCGCTGCGGCCAACACTCCCGGCGAAAACCGTGTCGCCGCTGAAAAGGTGCCCGTGTCCATACAGGCAGATGCAGCCCGGCGTATGTCCGGGGGTGTGAAGCACCGTAAACGTCAGCGAGCCGCACTCAATCACGGAACCGTCAACGAGCGTGCGATCCGCTCTTGGAGCGGTTGCGTGAAACCCGAACAGCGCGCCACCCGTCCCTTCCGGAGACACGATGAACTCAGCGTCGTCAGCGTGCACGAGAAGCGGCGCGCCGGTAGCTTCACACACCTCGCCAGCCGCCCCGAGGTGATCAAAGTGGCCATGAGTCAGTATGACGGCCGCGACTGGAGTCTCAGCCAGCGCGTCAAGGATGCTCTTGGCTTCCTCGGCGGGGTCGATCACGAGCGCGGCGGCGCCGTCGTCGTCACTGATGATGAAGCAGTTCGTGTCGAGTGGGCCTACTACGAGGCGTTTTACCCTCATCCGTTCTGTCCTCTCGTACGCGCGCGCCCTTCACCGGGCATCATCCGCGCCGCTTCGAACACGCCGTCTATCGCACGGACATCTTTAAGCAACGTGTTAAGCCGCTCCATATTGCCGAGTTCGAAGAGGAAGCGCATCGTCGATATCCCACCACGATCCGTGGCCGTGTGGGCGGCGAGCACGTTTACGCCCGCCTCGGCAAGAACCGACGTGACATCCTGCAACAACCGCATGCGATCTACAGCCTCGATCACGATCTCAACCTGGTACGTGGTCTCAGAACCGCGGTCCCACTCCACATCAATGATGCGCTCCGGGCTCTTGAGAAGATCGGTGGCGTTTGGGCAGTCGCGCCGATGGACAGACACCCCCCGTCCTCGCGTCACGAAGCCGACGATTTCGTCTCCGGGTACGGGGGTGCAGCAGCGCGCAAGCCGCACAAGGATGTCATCGATGCCCTTGACCTTCACCCCGCCGCCGGTCGTTTTCCGTTTCGATCGTGGCGGCACCATTGGCACCGAGAGCGGCAACGCCTCGGGCTCAGGAGTGGGCTTCCCGGCCTCGACCGACATGTGCTTGAGCAGCTTTCCCGCAACCTGCTTCGCTGACGCTTTCCCGCTCCCAATGTGCGCGAGCAGGTCCTCGGCAGCCTGCAAGTTCATCTCGGAGGCGACCGCGTTGAGCGCGCGCGTAGCGGGCGACGAGCTGATCCCAAGCCCGTGCTTGCGCATCACCTTGCCGAGCTCGTCGCGGCCCCGTTGCAGGTCGTCTTCACGGCTCGCCTTGCTGAAGAAGTTGCGTATCTTACTTCTCGCCGAGGAGGTCTTGACGACGTTGAGCCAATCCCTGCTCGGCCACGAGCTCTTGTTCGTGAGGATCTCGACCCTGTCGCCCATCTGCAATTCATAGCCGAGGGGCACGATCGCACCGTTGACCTTCGCGCCAACGCAGTGGTGCCCGACCTCGGTGTGGATGGCGTACGCGAAATCGATCGGCGTGGAGCCTCGGCGCATCGATCGGACGTCGCCTTTTGGCGTGAAGACGAACACCTCGTCTTCGAACAGATCGATCTTGAGCGCCTCCATGAACTCGCGCGGGTCTTTAAGCTCGGTTTGCCACTCAAGCATCTGACGGAGCCACGCCAGCCGCTCGTCAAAGCTCTCGTCGCTGCGGCTGCCTTCCTTGTAGCGCCAGTGAGCGGCGATACCGTACTCGGCGGTCCGGTGCATCTCCTCGGTGCGGATCTGGATCTCAAGCGGCCGTCCCGCTGGACCGATGACGGTCGTGTGCAGCGACTGGTACATGTTGAACTTGGGCATCGCGACGTAGTCTTTGAAGCGCCCCGGGACCGGCTTCCAGATGCTGTGCACGGTACCGAGTGCGCCGTAGCAGTCTTTCACGGAGTCAACGATCACGCGCAATGCGATGAGGTCGTATATCTCGTTGAAGTCCTTACCTTTGTGCGACATCTTCTGGTAGATGCTGTACAGATGCTTGGGCCTGCCGCTGATCTCCGCTTCAACGCCGATTTCGGCGAGTTCTGACTGGAGCTGATCGATCACCTGGTGCAGGTAGGCCTCGCGCGCCGCCCGACTCTCGGCAACCATCTTTTGAACCTGATGGAACTTGCGTGGCTCGAGGTAGTAAAACGCGAGGTCTTCAAGCTCCCACTTGATGCTTGAGATGCCGAGACGGTGCGCGAGCGGCGCGTAGATCTCCATCGTCTCGACCGCCTTGTCGCGCCTGCGCTCAGGTGGCAGCGCCGAGAGGGTCCGCATGTTATGAAGCCGGTCAGCGAGCTTGATCAAAATGACACGGATGTCCTTGGCCATCGCGATGAGCATCTTGCGCAAGTTCTGGCTCTGCGCCTCAGAAAGCGACTCGAACTCAATCTTGCCGAGCTTGGTGACCCCATCTACCAGGTCAGTAACCTCGTCGCCAAAGCGTGCGCGGATCTCGGCGAGATCGTACCGGGAGTCCTCGACGACATCGTGCAGGAGGGCCGCCTTGAGTGTCGCGGTGTCGAGATGGAGTTCTGAGAGGATGAGACAGACCTCGATCGGGTGTTTCACGAACGGCTCACCCGACTTGCGCGTCTGTCCCTCGTGCGCCTCGACCGCAAGCGCATACGCCTCCGCGAGATCGGTGAGGTCTGCGCCAGGGATATACTTCCTGACCTGCTCCTCGATCTGTTCGATGGTGGCGGGCACGAAGCGGTCCTCCTCGGCGGGTTACACGGGTGTAGGCAGGATAGGCCGGTTGAACCGTTCCAGCAACTCGTCCGCCGTTGCGGCAAGCACCCACTCCTTGAACGCGCGGAACTCCGCGATCTCCTCAAGACCCTCAGCGTAGCGCACTGACGCGGAGAGTTCGACGTGCGGCGGGTCCGGAACCAGCGTAAGGCGCCGATACGGACCTCGGCCCTCAGCGTCGAGCAGTCCGAGCTCTCTGAACACCCCGATACCGGTTGACACGCCCCGCTCGTTCATCGACGACCCGCGCCTTCGCGAGCACACGCTCTGCGCGAGGTCGGCGTTTGCCGCCTCGAAGCCGTCTCCGTGCGCGGCGCTCGCTTCCTTGAGCACCGCGTACAAAGACGCGAGGTCATCGCGCGCGGGCGCGACACTCGTGAGAACGACTTCGTTTACGCGCGCGTCGCGCGGTCCGAAAAGCAGGTGGACGCGAGCGACGGCGCCGTCGCGGCCCGCCCGGCCGCACATCTGGTTGAACTCGATATCGTTGAAGGGAAGGTGGTAGAGGACGACGTGGCGCACGTCGGGGATGTTGACACCCTCACCAAACGCGCTCGTGGCGATCACGCAGCACACCTCGCCCGCGCGAAACGCCCGTTCGACCGCGTGGCGCGCTGAACGGGCGAGTCCGCCGTTGTAAAACGCCGTTCCCATCGCGATAGACGGGATCCGCTTTCTTAGCATCCGGGCAAGCTTGACCGAGTGCTCCCTGGAGTTCACGTACACGATCATTTTCTCGCCGCGCGACGCGAGCGCCGCAAGATAGCCGTCTTTGTTGGCCGAACCTCTCTCGTCAACAACCGCCAGGTTCTCGCGCACCGTGGGGTCAGTGACGACGGTCTCGATACCCAGGCCAGCGCAAATCGCCGCGGCGGTCGCTTCTCCGGCCGTGGCTGTCACCGCGAGGACCGCTGGCGATCCGAGCGACTCGAATACCTCTCCGAGGCGCGTGTACGCCGGCCGGTGTCCCGCGCGTGCGGTTCCCGCGTGGTGGGCCTCGTCAACGACCGCGAACCGCACCCGCCCAGCCGCGGCAAAGCGATCCGCATGGTGAACGAGGAACTCAGGTGTGGTGAGCACGACGTCCAGAGCGCCGGAGCGCAGCGCGGCGAAGCCTTCGTCTCGCGCGGTCGGCGACGATTCACCGGTAAGCGTCGCCACCTGAACGCCCAGGCCGGCCATGACTTCCTCGAGGTGGAAAGCCTGATCGGCTACGAGCGCACGGAGGGGGAAGACAAAGACGGACGCTCCGCCTCCCGCAAGAGCCGTACGCGCGGCGTGAATGTGGAAGATGAGCGACTTGCCGCGCCCGGTAGCCATGATGGTGAGACATCTGCGGCCCGCCGCGAGTTCGGCGAGAGCGGATACTTGCGCGTCATGGAGCAAACCCTCGCCGATGAACGCCCGGACTAACTCTGCGTCGAGCGCGGCCGGGTCGAGCGCCGCGAGCGCGGCGCGGCGCTCCGCGATGCTGGACGCATCAGCGCGCAACGGCTCAGAGCCGCGCCGCGTGACGAGCACGTTCACTCCCCGAGAGCGGTCCTCGGCAAGCCCTGTGATATCGGTGATCTCGACGTCGTGCTCCACCCCCGCGTCGATAACCGGTGCGAGCACCGCCGCGAGACGCCGATTGAAAAACCCGATCTGAGCGCCTCGCGGCTCATGCAGCGCGATGGCGTTGGAGTCGTGTGGATTGTCCGGCTGCCGCACGATGCGCAGCGGCGTGCCAGCCTTGAGTGCACCGATAACCTCTTGGCGCCCTTCGAACGTCACGCCCACAAGCTTGGTGTGGAATGCGTCCGCCTCCGCGATACCCGTGTACTCCTCGCGCACGAGTATCTCGTCGGCCCGTGCGAAGAGATCCTCGACCAGCTCGGCTGCGGGAGCGTCCATTGGGGCTTGATGTACCGAGATGTCGCGGACGAGCATCTGTACGCGCGTCTGGCCACGCCACTCGTTTGCCTGCAGCTCATAGGCAACGTCAACGGCCGTGTCACAGAGCGCGATCTCGGCGATCGCCTCACAACGAAACGCGATCGCCTGAACAGCGTCGGCACCGTCGTACGCGGTGAATCGCAAGTGCTCCGATGACCTGCCCACGCGCTCACGGGATGACATGAACACCCCCGCCGAGATGAACTTCGGCCGAGGATTGGCATGGCCAAACGGTGCGAGCGTCTCCACCTCGGCTACCAGTTCGAGTCCGATATCGCCCAGTGGGAGCAGTGCGTCGACCGGCTCAATAACCGTGAGTAGCTCGGGTGGCGCCGTGGCGATATGCGAGGAGAGACGCGCGCGCAGTTCATCGACCAGGGAGGCAGGCAAGGTGATTCCAACAGCCGCCGAGTGCCCGCCGAACCTCTCAAGAAGATCCGAGGCCGATGAGACCGCTTCGAACAGATCGAACCCGCCTACGGAGCGCCCAGAACCGTGCGCGACACCATCGCGAACGCTGAAGACCAACGCGGGCACCCCATAACGCCGAGCGAGCCGGGAGGCGACGATTCCGCGCACACCGTCGTGCCAGCCCTCGCCGGCAACGAGGAGCACACGGTCCGCAGGGTCGTACGTGCGCTCCGCGATCGCGATCGCGGCCTCGCTCAAGTCTCGTTCTGTGGCTTGACGGGTGCGATTCAAATCATCGAGAGTTCGCGCGAGTTCCTCGGCACGGCAAGGATCATCTGTGGTGAGCAGCTCAAGAGCGATGTGCGGATCGGCCATCCTGCCCGCCGCGTTTAGGCGCGGCAGCATCTGGAACGCGAGCTCATCCGAGCCGATTCGAGTGATATCGCACCCGGAGACTACAGCGAGCGCCGCCAATCCAGCACGTGGGGCCCGGCGCATACGCTCGAGCCCGTGCGCCACGAGGGCGCGGTTCTCGCCCAAAAGCGGAACGATATCGGCGACGGTGCCAAGCGTCGCCAAGTCAGTAAGGTCGCGCCAGACTCCCTCAAAACCGAGCAGCTCACCCGCGGCTTGTACGAGCTTGAGCGCAACGCCGGCTCCCGCGAGGCAAAAAGCCGGATGCCCCGGCTCAAGCTTGGGATTCGCGACCGGGATACCAACGGGCACTTGAGCGTCCGGCTCGTGGTGGTCGGTCACCACGACATCGATGCCCCTTGCCTGCAACGCCGCCACCTCGGCGGCAGATGAGATGCCGCAATCGACGGTCACGACAAGCTGCGGAGCAAGCTCAGCAAGACGCTCGATGCTCGCCTCGGTGAGGCCATAGCCTTCCGTGAAACGATCCGGTACCGTGGCCCTGACCTGAGCTCCCATCGCGGCCAAGCCTCGCTGAGCGAGTGCCGCCGATGACATGCCGTCAGCGTCGAAGTCGCCAAACACGACGATGCGCTCCCCAGCTTTGACCGCACTCGCGACCCGGGAGGCCGCCGCCGCCATGCCAGGAAGGCATGCGCCGGGCGACCAGTCGCGATCGAGAGAAGGAGTCAGGAAGCGCTCAGCGGATCCGGGTTCATCGACACCGCGGATCACCAGCAATCGCGCAAGCACTGGCGAGATGCCTAGGGCGTCGACAAGGTGTGCCACGCGATCATCCGCCGCCGAGGCGAGCGGCCACGGCAGGGGACGCGACACTGTCGCGGTGTAAGGTGGCGGACTCATCATCGGTATCCTACCAGGAGGGGCCGACACGTAAGCGCCGGCCCCTCCGCGTCGATCATGCGCACCGGCTACGCCGCCACGCCATACTTCTTGGCAAGCGCCTGGAACTTGGGTTCATGTTCCTTCCAGAGCACGTAGAGCGGAGTGGCCACCGCTATCGAAGAATACGCGCCGATGAACACTCCCACCACGAGCGCGAACGCGAACCCGCCGAGCGTCTCGCCGCCAAAAATCAGGAGCATCAGAGGCGGCATCATCGACGTCACTGAGGTGTTGACTGAGCGCGCGAACACCTGGTTGAGCGAGTGGTTTGCCATCTTCGTGAACGTCGTCCGCGTGAGACCTTTCGCGTTCTCCTTGATGCGGTGGAACACGACTATCGTGTCGTATAGCGAGTAACCCATGATCGTGAGCAACGCCGCGATAGTGCTGGGAGCCACTTCGCGACCTACGAGCGCGTAGATCCCGAGTACCAGCAGCATGTCGTGAGCGAGCGTGAACACGGCGGTGAGCGACATCTTGTACTCGTAGCGAAGCGCGACGTAAAGCAGAATCGCCGCGATTGAGACGATGAGCGCGAGCAGTGCCGAGCGGGTGATGTTGCGTCCCCATCCAGGCCCGATCGTGCTCACGTTCCCGTCCGCCTCGGAAATCCCGAGCGTCGCCGCAACGTCGCGGAACACCGCATTGGCCACATCCGGATCGTCTTGTGCCATGCGAACCATGTATCCGCCGTTCTCGGCGGTCTGAACCTGGACCTCGGCCTCGCCGGCCTCGGCAAAGGCGGCGCGCACCTCTCCGATCTCGACGCCCTCCGTACGATTCAAGTTGACGACGGTTCCTCCCTGGAACTCAATCCCGAACGTCAGCCCCCGCACCGCGAGCGCACCTGCGCTCACCAGAACGAGAACAACACTGATCGCGAGGAATACCCTGCGAAGACCGAGGAAATCGAACTCACGCGCGAGCATCGGCATCACCTCCCCTCACACCAAAGAACCACGGCGCCTTGGGAATGATCTTCTCGGCCATGAGGATGATTAGCGAACGGGACCAAAACACCATGGTGAAGATGTCAATCGCGAGTCCGATCATGAGCGTGAGCGCGAATCCGCGCACCGGACCGATCGCGAAGGTATAAAGCATGAGCGCTGAGACAAACGTCACGAGGTCGGCGTCGAGACTGGTGCCGATCGCGTGACGCGTGCCATGACGAGCCGCTGATCTGTACGTACGACCCTCGCGCACCTCTTCCTTAAACCGTTCGATCATGAGGATCTCGGAGTCTGCGGCAAGTCCGATCGTGAGCACGATGCCCGCGATACCGGGAAGAGAGAGCGCGAACCATCCCAGGTTGGACAGGAGCGAGAGCACTCCGAGGAAGATTGATCCGAAAATTGAGAGAGCGAACCAGCTGAGGACGCCCATCCCGCGATAGTAAACCGCCATGTACGCCGCGACGAGCCCGAGGCCCAGGAGCGCGGCGAAGACACCGCGATCGAGCGCGTCTTGCCCCAGCGTGGGGCCTACCACGCGCGATTCGGAGAATTCGAGCGCCACCGGGAGCGCGCCGGTCTCCAGCACGGTCTTGAGCCTGCGCGCCTCTTCGGGAGTGAAGCCTCCGGTAATCGATGTCTGCCCGCCGGTGATCCGGTCGCGCACGACGGGCGCTGACTCGACATTGCCGTCAAGCACGATCGCGATCTGCTTGCCGATGCGCGCACCCGTGATCTCCGCCCACCTCGCGGCGCCCTCATCGTTGAAGGTAACGTTGACCTCAAGCTCAGCGGGGTTCTGAGGGTTCGCCCCGATAGCGGCCGAGGTGACGACGTCTCCCGTCAGCAGCACCTCCCCCAATATGACCTCCCCGGTCTCATCGATGCCCAGGACGTCACGTATCTCCAGCAGGCCGGTCGAACCGAGCGCTTCCAGCGCCTCCTGCGCGTTCCCGATCCCAGGCAGTTGCACCAGGATCGAATCTGCTCCCTGCCTTTGGATCGAGACCTCAGAGGCACCGAGACGGTCAACACGGTTGCGTACGATGAGCTCTGCCCGATCCATGACCTCGTTCGTGACGGCGGTCTCGGGTGTCTCTTGCGCCGTGAGGATGACGGACAAGCCACCCTGAATGTCGAGTCCCTGGTTGATCTTCTCGCCAGGTGGCCAGAACTGCCACCACGAAAAGCCCACCAAGGCGATTACGATCGCCATGGCGGCTACGATACGTTGCTTCGGCTCCATTCTCTTGCCTTCCCCATTTCTTCAGAAGATCAGGTCTCGTCGCGGTGTCTTCACCGCAATCTCGCGGATGCTCGCTCCGCGAACCTACTCGGAAGTCGAGCCCTCGTCCGCTTGAGTCAAGTCAGGATCGAGTTTACGGCCCACCGCCCCGCGATCAAAGAAGAGGGTCACCCCGTCAGCCACCTCGAGGGTGACCGTCTCATCGTTGAGCGCCGTTATCGTCGCGCGCATCCCGCCCACAGTCACGATTCGGTCTCCCACTTCGAGCGATGCGAGCAGTTCGCGAACGCGCTTGGCGTTGCGCATCTGCGGCCTGATGATCAGCAGATAGAATGCGGCCACCAGCACTGCTAGATAGATAAGACCGCCTGTGTCGCCCATCAAGCACCTCCGTCGCGCGCGATTACGTCAGGCGACCGTCCACGGACATCCGCCACAAGCGGTAATCATATCATCATGAACGTTCGCGGGGGCGGCGACATCACGACGATTCAGAAGTCGTCAGCGCCCGGTCCGGCCATCCAATCAGCGAGCATCGAGCCAAAGCGTCCGGCCTTGATAGCCTCGCGCGCACGCGCGGTCAGATCGAGCAGAAACGCGAGATTGTGTATCGACAGCAGGATGGGCCCGAGCATCTCCCTCATCATGACGAGGTGGCGCAGGTACGCGCGCGTATATCCGGTGCATGTCGGGCACGCGCACGCTGGATCGAGCGGACCGAGGTCTCGGGCGTACCGCGCGTTTTTAAGGTTCATCCGGCCCTCAGACGACAGCGCGGTCCCCGTACGTGCGGTGCGCGTGGGGAGCACGCAATCGAACATGTCGACACCAAGCGCTATCGCCTGGAGGACTGACGTTGGAGTCCCGACCCCCATGAGATAGCGCGGCCGATCAACCGGGAGCCCGGCGGCAACCGGACCGAGGCTCTCAAGCATCGAATCGTGCGGCTCTCCCACCGAGTAGCCTCCGATACCATACCCGGGAAAACCGATCTCAATGAGACGCTCAACGCTCTCGGCCCGCAATCGCGGAAAGAGCCCTCCCTGCACGATCCCAAAGAGCGCTTGGTCCTCACGTCCGTGAGCAGCCTTGCATCGCGCGGCCCACTCGGCAGAGCGTCTGACCGCTGTAGCCACCAGCCGCTCCTCGGCAGGATACGGAGGACACTGATCGA
The DNA here is from genome assembly GCA_018333995.1 of Clostridiales bacterium. Classification (NCBI taxonomy): domain Bacteria; kingdom Bacillati; phylum Bacillota; class Clostridia; order Eubacteriales; species Clostridiales bacterium. Next base: position 30,042 of record JAGXSG010000033.1, read on the forward strand.
GCTGCATGATGATGTCGGCCCCGAGCGCCTCTTGCACGGCGATGTTGTCCTCGGGGGTCCAATAGTGCCACGCGCCGTCGACGATGCTGCGGAATCGCACTCCGTCGTCTGTGAGCGAGAGCGTATCGGCGAGCGAGAAAATCTGAAACCCGCCAGAATCGGTCAGAATCGGTCTGTCCCAGTTCATGAACGCGTGCAAACCTCCGGCGTGAGCAACGAGTTCGTGTCCGGGGCGCAAGAAGAGGTGATAGGCGTTGGCGAGGACTACCTGGGTGCCTATCGAGCCGAGCTGTAAGGGAGTGACGCCCTTCACGCTCGCCCGTGTGCCAACAGGCATGAACACGGGGGTCTCGATCGAGCCGTGCGGCGTGACGAGCGTCGCCCGGCGCGCGGACGTGCCGGGATCAGTCGCACGCACTGTGAACTCGAATGGTCGCATTTGAGCGATTCTAGCAGTCCCGCCCGTGCGCTATGCTTGCCGATGTGAACCCGGCCGCCGCCGGGTCCGTCTGAAGGGTGGATGGATGAAGACGGTGTCACGCTCAGAGGAGGAGGCGCTCGTGGCCGCCGCCGCCGCGGGAGACCAGTCGGCTTTCGAGGTGATCGTTCGTTCGCACGCCGACGCGGTCTACGCGCACGCGCTACGCTTTTTTGGAGACCAGCATACGGCCGAGGACGTGGTCCAGGAGGTGTTCCTCAAGATGTACCGCTCGCTTGCCAACTTCGACGGCAGGTCAGCGCTGTCCACGTGGCTCTACCGGGTCACCCGTAACGCCTGCCTCGACATGCTCCGCGCCGGACGTCACCGCGCTGTCCCCGTTGACCCGGTCGGCCTGTCACTCATATCCACCGAGGATACCGCCGCAACCGCTATCACTCACGTTGCGCTCGAACGCGCGATTCGAGCCATCCCGCAAGAAGACCGCGACGCGCTCGGTGCTGTGACCCTCTTCGGCTTGTCCTACCGGGAAGCGGCCGATGTCCTCGGCATCCCCGAAGGTACCGTCAAGTCACGCGTGTTTAGGGCCCGTCGCGCCCTCGCTGTCACGTTAGGGCCGAACGGAGGTGTGTCGTGAGGACGTTGTGTTCAGAGGTCCAGGAGGTCATCTCGGCTGCCCACGACGGCCAGGTCGCCGATCACGAAACTCTTGCGGCGGCCAAAGCTCACTGCCTGACGTGCGCCGAGTGCACGACGTTCGCCGCGTTCCTCCGCACGGCACGTGAGGTGCCCGCTCCTGCGGCTCCAGACGCCGCGGTGGCACGCGTGCTGTCCGCTGTTGCCGTCGAAGCCGATGCCGTTCGCGCTCTTGTCCCGTCGGCGACACCCGCCGACTCACCCGTCATCGAGACCGCGGTCGTGGAGGATATCTCCGCCTCGCGAAAGGAGACGCGAGCGGAAGACAACAGCCCTCACCTGCGCGTGAGACTCCCACGCACGGGAACCGAGTGGCGGACAGCGGCGCCATGGCTCGCTACCGCCGCGGTGCTCGTCGTGGGCGGCGTCCTTGTCACCGCGCAGGGCGTCGACTTCCTCATGAGAGGAGCATCCGGCGACACCGCGTTCGTCGCGGACCCAGGCGCCGAGATGTTGACCGCGCCGGATCTCTCCGCCGAATCAGCGACCGAGGGCCGTTCCATTGAGTCCCAAGTTCCAGAAGACGCCGGCGTTCCCACCCCGTACTCGACGAGCGCCACTCTCTCGACGTCCTTCGTCGCCTTCAACGGATTCGCATACCGGCTTGCCGGCGAGGAAGGCGCGCCCGCCGGTCCTTCGGCGGG
>JAGXSG010000034.1 GCA_018333995.1 Clostridiales bacterium
GATGTCGCCGTTCTCGAGCCAAGCGCCGAGTCGCTGTCTGCCGTGGTCGAGACCAATTTGAAGGGTGCCGCTCCAGGTCGCGTCGTGATCATCGTCCCGCCAGGTAGCAGCACTGACTTGCGCGGGCTCGACCTCGCACGTTCGACCTGGGATCGTCTTTCGGTGCAGGGGGCGACTTTGCCGGCAAGCAGTGGCATGACCACTCCCGAATGACGTGCCTAACAAGCGCATCAAGCTGACGCGCACAATGTAGAATCGACCTGAAAGCTGATGGCGCGCAGCTTATGCGCAGAGGCGTTATGCCTAGGAGAAGTGCGTGCCGTTCACTCCGTATCACATGGGCCCGGGCATCCTCGTCAAGTCGCTGCTGCGGGGGAGCTTCAGCCTGATGGTCTTCGGGTGGACCCAGGTGATCATGGACACGCAGCCGCTGGTCGTCATGCTCACGAACCGGGGGACGCTCCATGGCTTCACGCACACCTATGCCGCGGCGGTCGCCATCGCGCTGTTCGCCGCTGTCTCGGGCAAGTACCTCGCCCAGGTCGCGCTTCGGCTCGGTCCGCGCCCGACTCGCAGGGCCCTGACGGTCCCGTGGTCCGTCGCGTTTGCGAGCGCGTTCATCGGTTCATTGAGCCACGTCGCGCTCGACAGCCTCATCTACACGGACATCCGGCCCTTCGCCCCGGTCTCGCAAGCGAACCCGTCGTTGGGGCTCATTCCTTCCTCAGCGGTCTACGATCTCAGCATGGTCGCCGGCCTCCTCGGCGCGGTGATCTTCTTCGCTGTGACGTTCCTGCGCTCCAGGCATAACCAGGGCGTCAACCCGACAACGCCGTGTGAGGTAGACTCGGGCAGGGATCGGGCGTAGGCGTTGCGGGTTACGCCCAAGAGCGTTAGCCGCACAACCATATGTGGTACCATATGCACTACCTAAGGAGGTACCACAAATGAGCGCGATGCCCAACATCATCCCCATCAGTGAGCTTCGCCAAGACGCGTCGGCGATCGTCAAGCGCGCGTCAACTTCCGGAGATCCTGTCTTCATCACGCAGCACGGACGAGCGTCTGCTGTCCTTGTCAGCGCAGGGACATACGAGCGAACGCAGCGCGAGCTTGAGATTCTGAGAATCCTCGCCCAGGGTGAGGCCGATATCGAGGCCGGTGCCGGATTCGACCTCGACGTGGTGATGGCAGAAGCAGACGAGCTTCTGGATGCGCCGTGAGTGTCAGTCGCAAGGTCCGCTTCACTCCACCTGCTCGGGCGCAGTGGCTCTCGGCGCTCGCCTACATCCGAGCCGACAGGCCCTCGGCGGCGCGCGGCTTCAAGGAGCGAGCGAACCATGACCTCTCACGATTGATCGAGTTCCCCGGCTCGGGCCGCGTGATTCCGGAGTTCCCGGCTCTCGGATTCCGCGAGGTCCTGGTCGACTCATACCGGTTCTTCTACCGGGACAAAGCCGACACTGTGTGGGTGGTGGGCGTGTGGCATGACGCCCAGATCCCGGCTGAGCCGCAGGAGCCGGTTGGCGGCTAACCCTGGCGTCGAGCAGACTCGGCGCCTTAGTGAGGTAGACTCGGGCTGGAAGCGCGCGTGGGCGCCTCGCAGCTCACGCCAAAGAACGTTAGTGAGACTCTCGACGACTACTTGGGGGAGTCATGGCGAACAGAGGTGGGTTCTCCTGGAAGCGCGCCACGGGTGTTACCCGGGCGAAGTCCGGAATCTCGCGAGCGACCGGCATCCCTCTGACCAAGAGCGGACGCCAGCGCAAGGTGGGCAAGATGATCACCGGCGGAGGGTGCCTCATGCCCACACTGCTGCTAGCACTCATGACCTGCGTCGTTGCGCTTGCCCTCGGGTAGGGACGCGTGGGCATCCGAAGGCGCGTGTGGGAGGTAGTCGAGGTCGCTGGCGATGGCGACAGGGTCAGCCGTGCCTTCGACGTTTCGATTCTGTCGCTCATCTTCCTGAACGTGCTGGCAGTGGTCTTCGGCTCGGTTGAGTCGATTCACGCTCGGTGGGGCGCGGTCCTTGACGGCTTCGAAGTGTTCTCCGTAGCCGTGTTCACCGCAGAGTACGTGGCGCGGCTGTGGTCTTGCACGGTGGACTCTCGATTCGAGGGTGGTATTCGCGGTCGGCTTCACTTCGCTCTGAAGCCCCTGTCGCTGATCGATCTGGCAGCAGTTGCGCCATTCTACCTGCCGTTCGTCGGAGTTGACTTGCGCTCTCTGCGGGCGCTGAGGCTGCTGCGGCTGGCGCGTGTGGCGAAGGTCGGCAGGTACTACTCCTCACTGGCCCTCATCAAGCGGGTGTTCCGCGCCAAGAAGGAGGAACTGGTCCTTACTACCGTGCTCATGGGACTCCTTCTGATCATCTCTTCAAGCCTGCTCTACTACGTGGAGAACCCCGCTCAACCGGAGGTCTTCTCCAGCATCCCTGCGACCATGTGGTGGGCGATCGCCACCCTGACTACGGTGGGGTATGGGGACATGTATCCAGTCACCGTTCTCGGCAAAGTGCTCGCCGGCAGCATAGCGGTCTTGGGAATCGGGATGTTCGCACTGCCCACTGGGATTATCGGAGCCGGTTTCGTCGAGGAGATCCAGAAGTCCAAGCAGTCATGTGAGCGCTGTCCGCACTGTGGTCGAGAGCTCACTAACCCGGGCGTCAACCCGACAACGCCGCGTCAGGTAGACTCGGGCAGGGACCGGGCGTAGGCGTTGCGGGTTACGCCCAAGAGCGTTGGGCAGACAGGAGAATCGTGGACGAGCTAGGACCTGCGACACTCGGCGAAGAGGCGATGCGTCTCGATGAGCGACGCTTTCGTGTGGTCGCGATCATCGCTGCGCTGGTCGCGCTACCTTTCGTGCTCGTCCACGTCATCATCACGCTGACGGTGATGCCCCAGCTGGCATCCTTCTCGGCGGAAATGGGCGGCACTTTGCCCGGGGCTGTCGAGCTGACACTCACCTTGAGCCGCAACGGCCTGTTGTCGCTGATCTTCGTCGTCGTCGATGTGGCTATCTTCGCGTTGATGTACCGGTTGGCGAAGAAGTATTGGATCGGGCTGTTGTTCGTCCCGGTAGTGGCGTACCTCGCGATCTCATCGCTGCTCGTCCCGCTGCTCTACATGCCGTTGTTCTCGTCAATCACGCAGATCCAGTAGTGCTAAGCGGCGAGCAGATGGAAGGTGCAATGTGAACGTGACATTTGATCCCCAGGCCGCGGCCACTGCGGGCATTGGACTGGGCTCTGTCCTCGCGGTCGTTTGCTCGTGGCAGCGCAATCGGTCCATTCTGTGGGCGATCCTTCACAGCTGGTTCTCATGGGTGTACGTCATCTGGTTCGCCGCGACTCGGCGGCCGGATGAGAAGAAGTCCGCTCACTAGGCTGGCCTGCTGCCCAACAAGCGCATCAACACGACGCGCAGAAGCGCGTCGTCGCTTCGCGGCGTAAGGTACTGGCGCGCGCGTTATGCGCAACACGTTAGCCGTAGCCATCGTCGATGCGCACCTACTTGCAGACGTCAGACACCAGGGCTGCGGGATCAACCTGGAGAGCACGAGACAGGCGCTCGACCGTCTTGATTGTGGCGTTGCGACGCCCCGCCTCACAGCTACTCACGTATGTGCGATCGAGGCCTGCGATGTGCGCAAGCTGTTCCTGAGACAAGCCGCGCTCCTCGCGAAGCGAGCGCAAGCGTCGTCCAAAGGCCGCGCAGCATGGGTCCGGCGTGGGCTTCTCCATGCTTGAAGTGAAGGTCCCTGTTGACCATGGGTCTACGGAC